>JAQTNJ010000003.1 GCA_028713955.1 Syntrophorhabdaceae bacterium | reverse complement strand
CTGCCGTCGCGGATCTTCCAGGGCATGGTATACCGCGCCGGATAGGGCATGATGACAAGGTGCGGGTATTGAACGATGCCTTTCCGGTAGTCTTTGTCGACCTGGATCGTTGCATGCCTCGCGTAGACCTCCCCGCCGTCCGTCACAACACATTCTATTTCTATCTCGGCGATCTCAGGAAAGTCGCCGATGAGCTTTGCAAAATTTATCAGGACCTCCTCCATGCGTCTCGCCGCGGACCCGCCGGTCGTGGAAAATTCCGCCTCCTCTATCAGGTGCCTTGCAAGCACCCGGTTCAGCGGAGGCAATCCTACGGCAAAACCGCTTCTACCCTTTATCCTGCCGGTCATGGATATCAGGAGGATAGCCGCCCCGAAATCAATGTCTCTCATTGATCTCAATGCCCATTCATCGACAACGTGTCCCTGTGCCGCGGCCTTGTCTCCATGGCCGGTGCCTGTCAGGACGGAGATGCCGTAATCCTTGAGAAGATTGACGGACTCCTCCGGGGTCAGGACGTCCCTCTGCTCCCCGATAGCATTGCGGAGCACGTCTCTCAGGTGGCTGGTCAACATCATCGCGTTTTCAGGCGCCTCCTCCGGCGTCTCATACAAAAGCTCGATGCCCCTGTGGTATCTGAGCATATAGAGGTAGGCCCTGACCGCGTCTTCCGGCGACTCATAGACCGGCACGTTTGCCTCCCTGAAGACCTCAATACCCTCCCGGGAGTATTGACCGCCCATCCAGACGGCGACAACCGGCCTGGCTGTCTTCAACGCACCCTCCACCAGCCTCCTTGCCAGCTCACCGGGGTCGCTGTGGGAAGTGGGTGCATATACGATGAGGACGCCGTCCACACCGTCGTCCTGCAAACATACATCGGTTACCTGTACATATCTCTCCACGTCTGCGTCCCCTGACAGGTCAAGGGGATTGCTCCTGCTCCAGAAGCGGGGCATGATCCGGTCGAGCTTCTCCATGCCGGTCTCCGAGAACCCGGCAAGCCGCCCTTTCTGTTCCGCAAGGGTATCAAGGGCGATGATGCCGATGCCGCTCGAATTGGTGATCACCGCAAGGTTCGGCCCCCTGGGGAGAGACCTCGAAACAAGCACCTTGGCCGTGTCGAAGAAATCATCGGTCTCTTTTACCCTTACTACGCCGGCCCGCCTGAAGGCCGCGTCATAGACCGCGTCGTTTCCCACCTTAAGGCCCGTGTGGGCAATGAGCGCCTCTGTGCTCTCAGGATACCTTCCCGGTTTCAGGACCACGATAGGCTTGTCCCGCGCGAAATAGCGCGAGGCGCTTATGAACTTCTTTGCGTCCTTTATGCGCTCCACGTAGAGCATGATGCTTTTCGTGAAATAATCTTCCTGGAGAAGGTCGATGAGGTCCGGGAAATCCACATCCACCATGGAGCCGAGGGACGCGAACATGCTGAAGCCTATCCGGCTGCCGATCCCCCAATATAACATGGCATTTCCGATGGTGCCGCTCTGGGAGATAAAGGCCGTGCTGCCCGGCAGAGGATTCGCCTTGAGGAACGTGGCGTTGAGGCCGATGTGCGGCAGAATGACGCCGTTGCTGTTTGGTCCGATCACCCTCATGCCGCAACCTTTTCTTATCTCCCATATCCTCCCCTCAAACCCCTTCCTTTCCTCCATGGAACCCTCAGGGCCTGGAGAGACTATGATTGCGCCTTCCACGCCTTTATTTCCGCATTCTTCTGTTACAGAGAGGAGCAGGCCATCGGGTGCGACGATCACGGCAAGATCGATATGCTCATCTATGTCGGATATGGAGGATAAACAATCGAGGTGCAGTACTTTTCTTTTATGCGGGTTGACTGCCCATACCCGCCTCGCGCCTGACGAGAGGAGGTTGTCAAGTATCGATCTTTCGCGAGAACCTTCCCGGTCATCTGCGCCAATAAAGGCAACGGTCTTAGGATCAAGCATCTTTCTCAGGTCACCCATGTTCGCTCCGCAGCGCTTTTCATCCATTCTCCCGTAATTACAGGTATTCTGCAACTGTTTTTCTTTATTTTATCCCCTGGCGGGCACTGCGGAACGTTGACATTTTCCAAGACATACTATATTGTTTAGCAACACAAAAACATTTCGAGAAAATTCTTTATAATGAAAGAATAGGAGGGGGGCAAAGATGTCAAGTTTGAACAAGGTCATTCTCATCGGAAGGCTCGGGGCAGACCCTGAAATGCGGTATACCGCAGACGGTGCGCCTGTCGCCACCTTTAATATGGCTACCTCTGAATCATGGAAAGATAAAAACAGCGGGGCCTGGCAGGAAAAGACCGAGTGGCACAGGGTCGTTGCGTGGAGAAACCTCGCGGAGAGGGCAGAACAGTTAAAGAAAGGGAACCTCGTCTACGTTGAGGGGAAGATCCAGTCCCGCGAATTTGAAGGCAGGGACGGCAATAAACGCAAGATCGTCGAGATCGTTGCCAACACCATGAAGGTCATCATCGGCGAGAGGGGCGAGAGGGACGACCGGAGGTCCTCAGGAGGCCCCCGTGGAGAGGTTGAGGAAGATTTTCCTTCGGAAAAAGATGACGACGTACCTCTTTAGAGGCAGCTCATAGTTCATGGCTGATAGCTGATAGCAATGTATCCGTTAGGCGTAAGGCGTTAGGCGTAAAGAGAATACCCAGACACCTAATAACCAAGCTCCAGATAATATCATAATTCAAATATCGAATGTTCAAAGTGTGTTGTCATCGCGAGGAGCGAAGCAACGTGGCGATCTGTGGTGACCCCTATTGTATGAGATTGCCGCGCTTGCGCTCGCAATGACATGGTTATTTTGTACATTGGAACATTCGTGCTTGTTTAGAATTTAGATATTAGAATTTAGGATTTGGTTTTGCTATGAGCTATGAGCCATGGGCTACTGTGCCGGGTTATCTTCTATCACCGGCAGATTTTCTCCGTTGTCCTTCTGTTGCAGCACCTCATCGTATTCAGGCACCGCTATCCCCCGTCTCACCATGATGTTATAAATGATCTGTGCTCGCTTCTCCACGTACTGCGAAGAACCATCCAACCGGTACTTTCTTGGGTTCGGCAGGATGACTACCAGTTTGGCTGCTTCCTGTGCCGTCAGGAGGGCCGCGGGTTTGCCGAAATAATGGAGTGACGCCGTCTCGGCGCCGAAGATGCCCTCACCCCATTCGACGACATTGAGGTAGAGCTCAAGTATCCTCCGCTTTGAGAGCGTCCGCTCGATCCTCCAGGTGATGACCGCCTCCTTGAATTTCCGTATTGGGTTCTTGTCAGGCGTGAGGTAGAGGTTTTTCGTAAGCTGCTGGCTGATGGTGCTCCCCCCGAACTTGAATTTCCCCTTTTCAACGTTCTTTTCCAGCGCCTTCTGGATGGCGTCGAGATCAAAACCGTGGTGTGACCAGAACTTGTCATCCTCTGATATGATCACCGCCTTGACGAGGTAGGGGGAGATGTCCCTGAGGGAGACCCACTTTTTCTGTATCTTTATCTTCTTGCCCTTCTGTTTCCATTCCTTTTCGCGGTATTCCATAAAGGAGGTCTTGCCCGGGTTCTGCTTTTTCATCTTCGCCACGTTCGGGTACATAAAGTAAAAACCCACAAAACCGATTGCCGCAAGCACTGCAAGGACAAAGATGGTTTTTATAAATCTGCCGAAAAATTCTTTCTTCTTTTTTTGTCTCATAAAAAAATACCGTTCATTGTATATGGTCGTGTCCTGCATATTACCTATAACCTATTTGACCGCCTCTCGACAATTCTTTTGAAAAGGCACGATTCTTGTTGTATATTTCTTGATAACCCGGTGCTCGGTACTGGATGCTCGATACTGGAGGGGGCAAACCCCGAGCCCTTATATTTTGTAGCGAGTTCACGAGCGCGAGGGGGAGGCTCCACGGACTCTGTTCGTGGAGGGGGCGACGTGAGCCCCGGAAAATGAGGTGTATATAATGGATTATGGTGATTACGAAGGCGTCATGGGTCTTGAGGTCCATGCCCATCTTTTAACGGACAGCAAGCTCTTTTGCGGGTGCTCTACAAAATTCGGCGCTGAACCGAACAGTCATACCTGCCCGACATGCATGGGGCTGCCGGGTGCGCTGCCCGTGCTCAACAAAAAGGTGGTAGATTTTGCGATCAAGGTTGGGATCGCGCTCCACTGCGATGTCAACCGGAAGAGCATCTTCGCCCGGAAGAACTACTATTACCCGGACCTTCCAAAAGGTTACCAGATATCCCAATACGAGGAACCCATCTGTGAGAACGGTTACCTCGATGTCTTCATCAACGGCGACAAAAAGAGGATGAGAATAAAGAGGGTCCACATGGAAGAGGACGCGGGGAAGCTCGTTCATGAAGCGACCATTGAAACAAGCACATATAGCCTCGTCGATTACAACCGCTCCAGCATCCCCCTGCTGGAGATCGTCAGTGAGCCTGATATGAGGACACCCGAAGAGGCTGTCCAGTACCTCAAGACGCTCAGGGACATCCTCGTCTACCTTGAGATCTGCGACGGGAACATGGAAGAGGGAAGTTTCAGATGCGACGCCAACGTGTCGGTCAGAAAAAAAGGGGCTCAGGAACTCGGCACAAGGGCAGAGTTGAAAAACCTCAACTCCTTCAAATTTATTGAGAGGTCCCTCGACTACGAGATACAGCGGCAGATCGATGTCATAGGGAAAGGCGGCACAATTGTCCAGGAGACCAGGCTCTTTAATGTCGATGAAGGCATCACCTATTCGATGCGCGGCAAGGAAGAGGCACACGATTACCGGTACTTTCCTGAACCGGACCTCCTTCCCCTTATGGTTGACGATGCATGGATAGAAGAGGTCAGGCAATCCCTGCCTGAACTGCCCGTGGAAAAGACGGAGCGGTTCATGAAGGAATACGGCCTGCCCAGATATGACGTGGAGATCCTCGTCTCTGACAAGGGCCTCGCCCGTTACTTTGAAGAGACCATCGGGCTCTTCCCTGAACCAAAGACAGTGAGCAACTGGATCATGACGGAGCTCCTCCGCGAATTAAAGGATGGGAACGCATCGGCGAAGGATTCGCCGTTGTCTCCGGCTCACCTCGCGGAGCTGCTGTCGCTCATCAAGGACAATACGATAAGCGCCAAAATAGCAAAGGACATCTTCCCGGAACTATACAAAAGCGGTGTCTCCCCGAAACATCTCGTTGAGGAAAAGGGGATGGTCCAGATCTCCGATGAAGACGCGATCATCGCAACCATTGACCAGGTGATCGCCCGCTCCCCGAAAGAGGTGGCAGAGTTTAAGGCGGGCAAAGAGAAGCTCCTCGGGTTCTTCGTCGGCCAGGTCATGAAGGAAACAAAAGGCAAGGCGAACCCGAAACTGCTCAACGAACTGATGCTGAAGAGGCTGAAGGGCTGATGATAGAGGCAGTCGATAGTCGTCAGTAGATAGTCGTCAGTAGACAGTGAAAACAAAAAAGGCTTTGTGCTGATCGCTGATGGCTGACAGCTTTCTTTAAGGGGTTTATCATGACTGACCACATTTACTGGAAAGATGGCTCGCTGTATCTCCTCGACCAGAGGGAGCTGCCGTTCAAGAAGACCTACGTCCGCTGCAGGACTGTAAAGGACGTCGCGGTCGCCATCCGGAATATGACGGTGCGAGGCGCTCCGCTTATCGGGATCGTTGCCGCATACGGCGTGGTCCTGGGAATCCGTGAGGTTATCGTATCGAAAAGGCGCTTCACCAGCAAGGATATGGACAGGATATATCAAAAGCTAAGCGCCACGAGGCCAACGGCCGTGAACCTTTCCTGGGCGTTGAAGAGAATGAAGGACGCATATGGCAGGTCTCACGATGACCTCGATATGCCGGACAGCATGCTCCAGGAGGCCATCTCGGTCCACGTTGAAGACATCGAGAATAACAGGATGCTCTCTCTTTACGGCGCTGAGCTGATCGATGACGGCGACACCATACTCACTCACTGCAACGCAGGCGCCCTCGCAACCGGCGGCTACGGCACTGCCCTCGGTGTCATACGGGCAGCACATGAGTCAGGAAAAAAGATCAAGGTCATCGCGACAGAGACAAGGCCTTACCTCCAGGGCGCCCGCCTCACGGTCTGGGAACTATACCAGGAAGGAATCCCGGTTGAGCTTATCCCCGATAACAACGTGGGGTTTCTCGCCTCCAATAAGGGTATAGATAAGGTCATCACCGGCGCTGACAGGATAGCCTTAAACGGCGACACGGCAAACAAGGTCGGCACCTTCATGATAGCCCTGGCAGCGCACCGGTTCAGGATCCCCTTCTTTATCGCCGCGCCGGTCTCCACCTTCGATCCCAACATCGGAAACGGCACATACATCCCCATAGAAGAGCGGGGCGGGGAAGAGGTCAAGTACCTGAAGAAACAGTTGCTCACTGTCAAGGACGTGAAGGCGCGGTATTATTCTTTCGACATCACCCCCGCGCAGTTGATCACGAACTTCATCACCGAGAAGGGCATCATTGAAAAACCCTTCAAAAAATATATCAGGATGCTTTTTGATTAGGTCAAACCAGGATTTTCCATTAGGACGAGTAACGGTGCCGGAATATCCCCGGCAAACCGTCGTGAGGCGAGGAAGCTCGGTCTTTTGCGCAGCAAAAGTTCCGAAGCCGAACGCGAGCGATTGGAGCCGCTGGAGCGGAATGAGCGTGTTTGCGGGGGATATTCCGGCACCGTTTTTCACAGCGTATCTTATTTAAAATGAAGATCATAACCCTCTTAACCGATTTCGGGACGAAAGACCCCTATGCCGGCATCATGAAAGGGGTCATCCTTTCCATCAATCCCGGCGTGACGATCGTGGATATCACCCACGAGGTGGATCCCCAGGACATCAGGGAAGGCGCGTTCATCGTTGAAGAGTATTACCGGTATTTCCCGGACGACACGGTCCACCTCTGCGTCGTTGACCCTACTGTCGGGAGCAACAGGCGTCCCATTATCGTCACGAAGGACAATCATTTCTTCGTCGGTCCCGACAACGGCATCTTCACCCTCCTTTATAAAAGCGGATACGAGGCATATGAAATCGATACTGTGAGTATAGCGAACATGAGGGGGAGGCTCTGGCAGCTTCCGCTGACGGAGGGGGCGACGCAAGCCCCAGTAATAGAAAGTCCGGAGTTCATGCGCAGGGAGGTTAGCTCCACCTTTCATGGACGGGACATCTTCGCGCCTGCCGCTGCCTACCTGTCAACGGGATTCCATCCATCTGCCTTCGGGAGGATGATACCCGATACGGTTCGGTTTGCAGACATATCCCCTGTCATTGAAGATAACTGCCTTGTCGGCGAGGTTGTACGCTTCGACCGTTTCGGGAACGCGATCACGAACATCCACGTCGACACCCTCGAGCGATTCATCCAGGGCAGATCATTTACGATCAGCATCAATGACCTGTCGTTTACAACCATCTGCAAAAGTTATTACGAAAATGATTATACGTGCCTGACCGGAAGCTCCGGGTATCTTGAGTTCGGGTATTACCGCGGCAATCTCAGAGAGAAGAAGGGGATCCTAAAGGGGCAGGCTGTAACTGTCATTCCAGCATGATAATGCATCTGTTTACACTTTATCATCCTTAATATCTGATGATATTTCTTCGAGGCTTCTTGGCGTGTGGTCTATCTGTTCCAGTGCCGGCACCTCACCGGTTCCCGTTATGCCGAGCTCCTTGAACCTCCTCGCAGAGGGCAGGACCCTTGATTCCAGCGAACCGATGGTCCTGTTATACGCATCGGTAGTCTTTTTAATGGCAGACCCAACATCGTCAAAATGTTTCATCATGGTGCTGATCCGTTCATACAGTTCCTTGCCGAGCTTGCTGATCTCCTGAGCATTTTTTGTTATGCTTTCCTGCTGCCAGCCATATGCTATTGCACGGAGCAATGCAATGAAGGTTGTCGGTGTCGCGATAATAACCTTCCTCTGAATACCATCTTCAATGAGGCTGGCGTCAATATCAAGGGCCGCGCTTAGGAATGATTCTCCCGGGATAAAGAGCACAACAAACTCAGGAGATTTATCGAACTGATTCCAGTACTCCTTCGATGAAAGATTTATCATGTGGGTCCTTACCTGCTGGGCGTGCCTTTCTATTTTTACCCTTTTCTCTTCGTCTGTCTGGACAGATATTGCATCGAGGTATGCCTCGAGGGATACCTTGGAATCAACAACGATCTCCCTCTCCATTGGCAGATGGACTACCATATCAGGCCTGATCCTCCCTTTTTCTGTGTCCACCGATAGCTGTTCGGTAAAATCGCAATGTCCGGACATGCCCGAGAGCTCTGCAACCCGTTTTAGCTGCATCTCGCCCCAGCGACCCCTCACCTGCGGCTTCCTCAACGCGGTAACAAGGTTGCTCGTCTCTTTTTTCAGGTTTTCATTCGTTGCCGCCAGAGTTCTCAATTGCTCCTCAAGGGTACCATACGCCTTTTTTCTCTCCCCCTCCATTACGTTGATCTGATCTTCATACCTCTTCAGTGTTTCCTGGAGCGGTTTTATCATTCCGTCCATTGCTGCCTGATGTTCCCCGAGCTTCCCTTTGGTAGTTTCGATAACCTTACCCATGTGCTCTGCGGCAAGCCTCAGGAAATCCTCACTGCTGCTTTTCAGCGCTGCAGCGGATAGCGCATTAAAGGTGTCGGTCATATCCTTCTTCATTGTCTCAATAAGCTGTTTTTGCTCATCGAGATTTTTCTGAGACGCTTCGAGCTTTGCCGAGGCCTCTGTCTTTGCCTGTCTTGCGAGGTTGAGCTCATTGCGCAGCCCTGTGATTTCTTCATCCTTCTGCTGACCCTGCTTCCCTCGTTCCTCGGCAACGGCCTCGGCTGAGCTTGCACGGCCTTCCAACTCAGCATGTTTTTTATTGTAACGCTGTGAAACAATGACCCAGGCGATGACCGCGCCAATTATGATACCGGCAACCATCCATATTCCTGTATCCATTCGTCCTCCCTTTCATACAAGGCTCAGGATTAGAATACCACAAACAAAAGATATGGCAATTATTTTATGGATCAGGAGGTTTCCGCTTTTTGCGGGGCACATGGTTCACCATGCATGAAAGCTTCATTGGCGCATAACCCATATTTGTTCGTTGACATACGCCATGTATGCTGTTATAAAAATAGACCGTGGGGCTGTAGCTCAGTTGGGAGAGTGCTTGACTGGCAGTCAAGAGGTCGAGGGTTCGATCCCCTTCAGCTCCACCAGTTTTTTCAGTAGGCTACACATCACACCCATCCTCGATACCCTCAAAATTGTATAGTTTTTGTATGGTTCGTTTTGATCGTATGATTTTAGAAATGCTTTTACGGCTATTACTACAACTTATTTTGACTGATAGACCCTTTTTTTCAAGCCCCCTATTTTCACTTATTGTGCAGCCAACCTCTTGCCTCCTTTTTTACGGGGGGGGGGTGTTAGGGGTCTTCTCTCCTTTGTTACCTTATTGTCAGGGAATACCTCAGCTCTGTTCGGGAAAAGGAATTTCCCTCAAGGCCATCCTTGCAAGATCGGCAACAAAGATTGCGGGTAACTGGTACATCTTGCAAGGCTCAGCAAAGGAGTGCCCGCACAAAGGGCACAGATATACGAGAGCATCTGGTTTACAAGATAAAATGTCCTTCATATTCTTCTCAACAACTTCTTCCCCCCGGCCATACTGTCCAAGACCCATAATCGCTGCCCCGCAACACAAAGCGTCCTTTCCATCATATTTCCGCTTTACTCTTTCAACACCTATTAACTCAAAAAATTCCTGCAGCAGCACTTCTATTTCGGGTATCGTCCGAGATGAACAAGGTCGTTGATAGGCAATTTTTTTGTTTATCGGTTTTACGTGTTGCCAATTTTCCTTTAAATAGCTATTAATGTAGCCAAGGATATGTGTAGCCTTGAATGGGATTTTTATTTCCTTCATCATCTTCGTAACCATAGTATGGCATTCATCGTGGAAAAATACGATTTCATCGCTATTTAGATTTATCAAATTCTGTATAAACTTCTTCCCTTTTCCGTTCAGTATACTGGCTTTCCCCGTATGAAGCATGGCATAGTAACAGAAATAGTCCCCTCCTTTCACCTGGGTCATATCCTTGAATAGCTCGCTTTGCAAAAGGTCAGGTCCGATGAATGGTTCAATCGCACACAGAGAAAGGACTGGTTTTGTCGTTCTTCCACGTATAATAATGCTTGGTGTTTCGATGATTTGTTCGAACATACCTAATGTCTGTGGGGTTACAGAAATAGTGCCCCTTTTCTCCTGAAGGTCACTTATTAGTTCAAAAGGGTTGGCACCCTTTTCGCAGTATTCATTACATGCAAAACAGGTTATACAGTCCCGAAGTATCTCCGCCTCACTGTTATCAATGAGCGCTCTCATCTCCTTAAAAGCCTTTTCTCTGGAATAATCAACGTATGCGCACGATACCAAACAGCTTCCGCATAAATCACACTTTTCCTTGTTAAACATTCGTAGCTCCTCCTTTTTTTCATTCTTTTAGTGTTACACGAACCTAAAAGTCAGACGATGAGATGCCAATCTTTGTACGGTATGAGGTTTTTGCCGCATAGCATTCTCTCCTGTTCCGTTTCTTTCCCGTTTTATCCCTATTTGTAAAAGCGCGACGAATGATTTCCACTTAGCTATGGAATTAAAATGTGGCTTGGTCTTACATGTCCTCTATAGCCCCCATTGTTGAGTTCTTTGAATCAAGGTATAGAAAGGGCTTTTACAAACTCATTATGAAACTTTTCCTCCTTGGCCAATTCAACGTGGGTTACAAACTTTGCAATCCTTTCGGCCTCGATCCTTTTTTCCACATCCATGAGGGCAAGATACGCTCCGTGCCCTGCTGCATTTCCGGCAAAATATACATTTTCAGGGTTACAGGGCGGAAAGAACCCAATAGTAAGGGCGCTTTTTTTGTCCACATGCATACCGAAATCACCGGCTATGGTTACATTCTCCACTGTATCAATCCCGAATTTACTCATCAATATCTGGCAGCCCGCACGCACAGCTGCCTTTGCAAGCTGAAGTTGCCTGATGTCATGCTGGGAGATCGCTATAGCCCTGCCCGTTGCTGTCTTATCTCCACTCACTAAAACAAATTCCATAGATCTTTTTAGGTCTGTTCTGAGCCCGTGCGCTCTTGTGTCTTTCGTAAACGCCCCGTTTTGGCCGATGATTCCGGCTGCAAAGAGCTGGGCAAGTGCATCAATCATGCCCGAACCGCATATACCCTTAGGTTTGAGGGCTGCACGCGGCTGTTCGCTTGCCCATCCCTCTTCACCTACCACTTGGTAATCCACATCGAGAGTATCCGGATCAATCCGCACTTTTTCGATGGCTCCAGCTATTCCCCTCATACCGCATGAGATTGTGGCCCCTTCAAGGGCAGTGCCGGTCGCACAGGAACATGAGAGAAGTCTCTCCTTGTTGCCAAGCACAACCTCTCCGTTGGTGCCGATGTCGATGATGAGGGACAGTTGTTCCTCGATGTAAGGCTGCTGTGAGATAAGCACCGCAACATTGTCAGCACCGACAAAACCTGCCTCGACAGGTAGTAAATGAAGGTACGATGTGGGGTTAATTTTTATACCTAAGTCACGGGCCCTCACATCAATTGGGGATAGAATTGAGGGTTCAAAAGGCCAGAATCCCAGGGGATCAGGTGCGACACCGAGAAATATGTGATGCATCACCGTATTCCCAACGGCCGTCATGTCGAGCACATCGCTGTATTTGTATCCCGCCCTTTCCGTGAGATCGTTAATTGCCTCGTTAATGGAACGTATGAGTATCTTTTGCATCCTTTTGACACCTGTTTGCGGGTGGTCCACAGAGTAAGTGATTCGGGAGATTACGTCCGCTCCGAATACAATCTGCGGGTTTGCAAAGAAACCACTTGCAATTACCTCCCCGCTCCTGAGATCACACAGGTAGAGCGCAACAGTGGTACTGCCTATATCCAGCGCTATTCCAAGGGCAGTATGGTTCCACCCTGGCACACTCCTGATGATCTCCTTCTCCATCCACAAAGAAGCAGTGAAATGTACTTCGTTGACGCTCACTGCGTTTTGGACCAAATCCGATGCAGGACCTTCGGCCATCACCCCTTTCAGTCCATACTGATCCTTCAAGGCCGATAGAGCCTGGTCAAGTAGAGCCGATTCGGAATCCACCATTGCGGCAAGATCAAGATTGTAGTTTTGCACGGCAGGTCGCACATCGCTCACCCTGCCGGAGAATTCCTTCCTTGCTGCAGTTCCGGTAAACAAAGACTCTTCAGGGATAAATAGTGTCGAATCGCCTTCTATCCGTGCCGCGCATGCGAGTCGGTACCCGTATTGTCTTTCCTCCTCCCCGATAAAGGCTGACTCCTCCTCTCTGAAATCGCTCAGCCTGCCCTCCGCCACATGGATCTTGCACCTGCCACACTTCATTTTTCCGCCACAAGGTGATTCCATGTAGACACCCGCCTCCCTCGCGATTTCGATAACAGTCTTCCCTTGTTCGGCAATGACCGTCCTCTGTGAAGGAAGGAATCTTATTTTATGTCGGTCCATGTCCCCGTCCTCTCCGGTTTTTGATATCCGGGTAGAGTATTGCCACAGCCTCATCGGATACATCGGAAGCTATACCGCAGGATGAGCCAAGGATAAGCCCGCCATTTCTGAACTCACCTTCTGCCCGTGCTATCTCTGCGCTGATCCGTTTGGGATTCCAGGCTGCAATGTCTATATGCCCCATGAAGGATACCTCTTTGCCGAAGTTCTGCTTCATCTCATACAGATACATCCCTGCCTGTGCATCAACGGGGTGGATGCAGTCGTATCCCTCCTCTATCAAGAACCTGATAATGCCCCTTATGTTGCCGTCCGAATGGAAGAACAGCAGAAGGCCGGCGGACTTCACGGCCTGAGCGATCTGCCTGTATAACGACAGGGCTATGTCCACAAAATCGGCATGGGAAAACAAAAGTCCGCTGTTGGCGGCAATATCATCGGCAACCGCAACTGCGCAGAAACCGTTATCGCGGGCGAGCAGGCACTTTTTTTTTATATCTTTTATTAAAGGTACAGTTAATTCAGCGAGACGATGAGGATTCTTTCTGATAGACGTCATGGCTTCATAAAACCCGAGATGCCCGATCATGTGTGATACCGGTCCTTCAATACACCCCACCGTGAAAAATTGATCAAGCTCTCTAAATCTCTTTTCCACAAGAAGCGGGTACAGTCTCTCTTCCCCGAGGTCGGCCCCCAGCAAAGATAGTCCGAACAATCGGGCGACCGATGCCAGTTGTTTAACGTGCTCACCTTTCTGCTCAGGGAAGTAACTGTCGAGGAGGTCGATCGGCAGAAAAAGTTCGCCCTTCGGTAACACATTGGTACGGAGGTGTCGAAGGGTACTAAGAACTCTTTCTTTATGAGATACCATATTCTCTTATAGCCTGACCGTCATCCAAACCTAATACCATCCGAAGTCATCAACGGCCTTTTTCATCGTGTATATATTGTAAGGGGGAGCATTTACAGGAACCTCGCAGCCCTCCATTAATGCAAACCCTTTCGGGGCGCGTTTCCCTTTTTCAATCGCCTGCCGGCAGAGTTCATATACCTCCTTAGGTGTTCCTGTCTGCAACATTGCAGGCTCAATATTGCCCGCAACAACATACCTATCTCCGAAGTACTTTATGGCTGTACTGATGTCAACTTCCCTGCCTATACTGATAATACCAAAGTCACCCATCGGTATATCCGCCCAAAAGGGCAGATTCTGATTCTGTTCGCCGCAAATATGGCAGAGTATGTGTTTAATACCTATAGAAAGCAACTTCTCGTGAAGTTCTGCCTGGTAGGGAAGCACAAGCTTCTCAAAATGTTTCGGCGAGATGATTTGATTGGAAGCTAAAGGCTCCCATATCTGCATTTTGACCCTCCCCTTGCCAAAGGTCTCTACCCATAATCGCGCAACGTCAAGAACATGGTCGGTAGCCAGACGAAGAAGCCGGTGTACTATTTCCTGTTCCTTTACCACCCATCGGCACAGTGTATCAACAACACAGATATTGCCGGCAATGGTAAAGGGGCCTCCAACGACCACAGATGGCGCGATGCCGTTGGCAACCTGATTCCGGGAGAACTGCATGGCTTGAGGCAGCATGCCCGCGGTCTTGACATCAGGCAACTCCAGCTTTTCTACGTCCTGCTTCTTTTCCACGGCAAAGCGAACGTGTGATGGCGCCTGTTCATATTCACCATCCGGGAGCTTGATCTCTCCGCCGAATTCATACCCTCCAAATGACGCATATCCATAAAACGGGTCGCTGTCATAGCCGTATTGCTCCCTCGTCAGCATCTGTGCTAAAAAACTTTTTTCGGGATCGCTATAAACAGAAGCTACGGGATACCCGACATTCTTTGCACAAAATCCGAGAATAAATGAAAGTCGAGGCACATGGTCTACGGACCTTCCGTTCAGCAATGCGTCCATTCTCTCCACTGACGTCATTTTTTCCTGCCTCATAAATCATCTCCTTGTATATTTTTCGATTTCAACAGAGTATTTGTCTACTACTTTTTGACCCGCTCGAGCATTTCGTTTGCTTCCCGGACCGCCTCTCCTGCGTTATCCGCATATCCATCGGCACCGTAGTGTATGGCAATGTCTCGCGTCAAAGGAGCTCCCCCTACCATAACAGCAACACCCGGGTCTTCGGCTTTAATCATTGCGATCACCTTCGGCATAGCTGTCATACTCGTCGTCATGAGGGCTGAAAGCGCTATGACATCCGAATGCGTTCTGGTCTGTTCCTCGACAAACTTTGACAGTGTTACGTCTTTACCCATGTCATGAACTACCCAACCCGCAGCTTCAAACATTATTCTCACCAGATTCTTACCAATATCATGTATATCACCCTCTACCGTACCGATAATCACCTGTTTTTTCTTCTCATCTCTGCCAAGCTTGATGTGGGGACGTAAAACATTCAGCCCGGCATAAAGCGCATCCGCGCTAAGTAAGAGTTCCGGAACAAAGTATTCACCACTTGAATACAGTTCGCCAACCTTGTCCATTGCCGCCGTCAGTCCATGCATTACAGCATAGTACGCATCGACACCCTCTTCCACAACGGCCTTGCTCAATTCACTTACGGTATCTTCATCCATCTGAACAACTGCATCATATAAACCTCTTACCAGTTCCTGCGTCCTTTCTTCGGTAGCCATTAACAATTTCCTCCTTTTTCTCTTAAAATCAACCAACTGATTTTAATAAGTATTAATACCATCCGAAATCATTGATAGCCTTTGTCATCATCCACAAATTGTAGGCTGGAGCCTTTGGGGGCATTTCACATCCAGAAGAAAAAATGAACCCTCCCGGGATTGTCTTGCCTTTTAAGATAATCTCTTTACTGGCATTATAGACCTGTTCCGGGGTCTCTGTTTGAATCTTGGCCGGCTCAAGATTACCGAATGCAATGTCATCAGGAAAATGCTTCGCCACTGTTTCAAGGCTGATCTCGTGTCCCACGCTAATGATTCCAGGATCGCCCATGTTGACATCTGCCCAAAAAGGCATATTGGCATTCTGTTCACCACATGCATGGAACAGCATGTGTTTATAACCCATCTCCCTGAGTTTGTCGTGCATCTCCTTGACGTAGGGCAGCACAAACTCTTTGAACTGTTTGGGAGATATTATCTGATTGGAACTTGTAGGCCCACCCACCAGAGGCACTAACCTATCAGTACCGAACTTGTCAGCCCACAGTTTAGCATGAGCAATACGGAAATCCGTTAATACCCGTAAGACTTTATGTACTAATTCCGGCTTTTTGATCATCAGTTTACATGTCTTCTCCACCCCTACCACGGCCCCTGCAGCATCCATCGGTGTGGCAAGAATTGGGCTGACAACCACACCTCCAAACTGTAACTGGTAAGCAGTAGCTTTCAGTGTCAACGGTATGCTGCCAATGTTCTCCAGATTATCCGGCACCTGAAGGTTCAGTATGTCCTCATCTTTTTCTACCGGGCGCCGGGCCACCCCCGGCGCCTGGGCATATTCACCGGTCGGGTACGTGACCTCGCCGCCAAACTCTTCGACCGGCGAAGCGCTAAGCGGACCTACTATGCACATCGTGGCCGGCATCCAGCCGTACTGGTCGCTGGTCCAGCGCTGTGCGTCAATACATTTCTTATAATCGGTATATATGTCGTTGATGCTGTACCCCACGTTGAGTGAGGCAAAACCGCCGGCAAACGGAAAAATCGGAACCCTGTCAGGCTTTTGTCTGGCCCATAAGGCCTCTATCCTCTCGTCATCGGTCAGTCGATCTTTCTTCATAGCTCTGAATGTTGTCGTCTCATAATTGTTTTCAGAAACCATTACTGCCTCCTTGGATCGTTTTTTATCGGAAAAATGTCATTATTGATATACTTCCCGGATCTTGCATCCTTCACGATCTGAGCCGGTCAGCGTGGGGCACGGCTGTTTTATTAACGGGACACGGCTGTTTTATTAACGGATGCCCCAAAGGTAATACGATTCTTCCGGCAATAGTGTTGATTAAACCCGCAAACCCAATGTAAAGCATGGCAATACCGCACGCGAGAAACAGCCAGCCACTGATTTTAATAATGGGGTTACTTATAGGAAGCGAAGGGTCTGTTATGCCCGGACTGCCCATCATCATCCATGCCCCTGTAAATCCCAAAGCAATAGAAAAACTTACCATCCATACAACCAATAACGAACTCATCCTGAGAGCGATAATTGCCATGAAAAGCATAACCACAGCAGCGGGTAGTACAATCCATCCGTTGGCATGCGATGGAATCTTCGCCACAGGTGCTATGAGCGCCCCGTTTGATACACTTCCAAGAAAATAGGGAATTACATATTGAGCAAGCCCGGACGAACTTAACCCAATTGCGAAAATCGTGCCAAAAACAAAATTAAGAGTACCGCCCATTATGTCACCGTTCTTGAAAGAAATTATTGCGATTATCAATAAAGTGATGCCTACCATAATGCTGTTAACCATCACTAATGGGGTGCATGAGGAAGGCACAAAACCTACAAACAGCGCGCCTGTTGCTATCAAAAGACATGCGATAAGCAACGACCCCGCTGGATTAGGATCAGCCCATTTTGGTTCCATTTTTCCTGACACTTTACCCCTCCTTATCCTTACTTTTTGGTTTTGTCAAGAAGCCTCAAGCCGGCATACTTTTTCATGTTCATACTCTCACAGCTTATTCGCTGCTCTTTCTAAAAAGGTTTTACAATATCATTTGGACTAAGGGAAAATGCGGAACCTCTTTTTTTACACAAATACAACCTTTTATAGCCTCCCAATCCATTGTCGGCGGGATGTCTGAACGGCTAATGCCGACATTTTCCACACGCTCATCTAAGGGAGGGCAGCAGCCATAAGTATTGCAAGGCAGGAGGGTACGGCTGCTGCCCGTCTGGTGGTCAGAGTCACTTTATTTCTTACTTGACAGCTCCACGTGCTAAACCACGGAGGCTGATCTGCTCTCGTCCGGCCCATGCCGCAGGATAGATGAAGGTCCGGCTCGCAAGGCTATGGAGATCTAAGTAATCCCTCTGGGTATGGATTTCAGAGCCAATCAAACCCAGGTCCTCATAGAAGTAAGTGATATTCTCGCAGGTCCTGTAAAGTCTCCCTTTCTGGTCATAGTTCTCGATGAAATGCAGCATAAATGTTTCCTTGTCAATATACATGGTCCTCCTGCTGTATATGAAGTTTGAGTCCTGCTGCTGGAGTTCGATTACATATATCGGCCTTCGCTCAAAATTAACGTTCTTTATCTCCCCCTTCTTGGTATAATAGGAGGAACCGTCCGGAGGGACAAAAGGTATCAGGTACTCTCTCTCAGCGACTACCTTATATTTATAAGGGTACCGTTTCGGGGTAAGCTGCTGATTGAATCCCTCAAAATCCTCGTAGATCACGTCCTGCCCCACGGCCGCATCCTGAGCGTCGGTAGCGGAAAGTCTCCGCAGTCTTCTCAGGGAATTGACATAGAGAAAAAAGAGGTCAAACTTGTTGGGGTCCAGGTAGTTCAGGATGCTTACAACGTTTCCGTATATATCCCTCGGCGCAAGCATACCGAAATAAAAGCAACGGTGTTCGGCGTTCTTCTCGGCCCGCTCGTCGAGCCATCCATAGGGCTCCTGATAGACCCTTCCGTGGGTCCGGATAGTGTAGAAATCATAGAGTCCGTCAAAATCAGGAACAAGGTTTTTATTAAACCCCGTACCGATCTGGAGCCCGTGTTGACTATCACCCTGCAGGTAACGCTTCACCCAGTTGTAGACAACCTGTTGCGCCTTGTGCGGTCCCGAGGGTTTCGGAAATGGAAATCCACCTTTATAGGAGTCCGGAACCAGGTATCCCTGGGAGTCCAGTCGTGCGCTTGAAAGCTTCGTGGCCTCGCCGATTCTGGTGTGATAGTACTGTTGTCGCGTCGGTACCACAGTGATTTCGGAGAAGTTCCCCACATGAGGCGGCGCCTGGGGCGCAAAACGCAGATAATGCTGCGGGATCAGCAAGTCCTTGAAGGGCAATCTGTCTTTATCTTTGTACGTGTATTGCCCGGGCTTGATCTCCGGTGCAATTTTTCCCACCACATCCGGCGCCTTGAAGCCGACGACCTGAGACCACACCTTCTTCATCTCCTCGGGATCTGCCGAAAGCTTCGCATACACCTCGGGAGGCATGATCTTTTTCATGCTCAGTACATTCCGGTAAGGCCGCGGGTCATCGAACAAGGCCTTCTGTTTCTCCAGATCATCGATACTCAGCTTGTACATCGGTCCTCCAGCCCATGCGAGAGGTCCTCCTGCGCCAAGTATAAAAAAAGCTGCCAAAAGACAATAAAAAAATCGCATCAAACCACCCATTTTCTCCTCCTCATATCTGTGTATGGTTGTGTTTGTTTTTCTTTGAACATATTATTAACCCCATCTGTAGGTCAACTTCAAGTATAGTTGGTCTTTGTGGTCATAAAACTCGAAGCTGTTGTTCATGACGCCGTTATTCATGTTATCCTTACCCCCAAGAAACAAGGCTCCCACCGTATAGCGCCAGTTGTCGCTGTAATCATACTGAACCTGGTACCGGAACATGTCGGCCCTTCGGTTGATGTCCCTCATCCAGAAAAAGGAGGGCGTGAGCTTGTTGTTCATATAGGAAGTGAATATCATCAACGTTGTCATGTAGTTGTCGGGATCAATGAGCGCCTGGTTGTCGTGATCAATAAGACTCTTCCCGTTCGGATAGTTGAGGATCTTCCTGTGGTAGAACTGAGGCATGATGGTGATCCCTGAGCGGGGATTGATGAACGGAAGCCTTATCTTCCAGTCTACGCCGAGCGCCCACCGTACCTCATCTGTGTGGTGGAGCATGCCCCTCGATGTGGTATCCGTCGCGGCAAGCGTGTTCCCGAAGAGGTAGAACGCTTCAAGCCGGATCACCGGGGCAACACCTCCGAGGGCAGAACTCTTCACAAAAGGAATATCCCTGCTGAAGGTCCCGCCTGCGAAACGAAGCAGGTCGTAGCGACCCTGAAAGTTAGGATGGAGAAGCATCTTTCCATCAGAGGCCATTTCGATACGGTTGGGGATAGGCATGTTCCAGACTGTGGGTGAGTTGTCAAGACCGTAGAAGTAATTGAGAGTAACAATGGCATCATTCACAATGCCCTTGACCTTGAAGCCGTACTCGAACCCCTTGCTGCTTAGTGATCTCGGCTTGTCAACGTCGTAGGTATCTGCAGATCCCAGATGAATCTCTCCGCCCGGAACAAAGGGATTGTCAATCCTCGCATTGGGCGACCAGATGCCGCTCACGTCGTTTCCCGGCTGAATGGTCTTGTTGGGGATAAATGAAATGTTTGGATTAAAGACAAACTCAAATCCCATATCCTGCAGCCACCCCGTCTCGACCTTCGGATAATATTCTGCCTTGAGAAGCCATATGGGAATGATCGTGTTCTCGAATTCCACATCCGAAAAACCACGGCTCTGATCCATGGGATTGATCTGGTCCATTAACCTGAAACCGTCTGTTTCGCCCCAGGCCACCACCTGTTTCCCAAAGCGGAAGTTGAAATCTCCCGGTGACCAGGTGACGTGTGCCTCCTTGAGTACTTGCCAGTAATCGTTATCCATATATAGGTTCTTGCGGGACTTGTCAAAAAGCTGATCATTCCATTCTTGATTATTGGACTTCGCGTCGTACACCCAGTCGGCGGTGAACATCCCTGCCCCATATACCCTGAGATTGTTCTTGAAACTGTAATCACCTTCAACAAAGACGTTGGTGAGCAACGACTGGACATCGCGAGCCGTATCATAATATCCTTTGTGGTTCAGGCTGAGAGTCGCACCCTGACTGACGTAGCCCGCAAGGTTGAGCGGTTTCCCGTAGAGGGAGTACTGCTCCGCTTCAGCCACCTGTACGGTACACACCGTTGTGAATAGGAGCAAAAAAACCAGAATCGCCAAACTTCTATCCTTCATAATTGTTACCTCCCTTTTTCTGACATAACGTTCCAAACAGTCCTGTTCGTCCCACATCCTGACATTGACCAATACTGAAACTTACATCTCATCTCTTCCACCGGAGAAACCCCTGTTTTTCACCCGGCTTGCCTTGGGCAGATCAGGTGTCGATATTCTTTCACCACCCGTTGCTTTCACCCCCTTTCATGAGTGTCTTGTATCTTTTCGCCTGTATCAATCCTGTTGCCATTCAGCCCCAGAGAATGCTCCTCGGCCTTTGAAACCTCCGCTTCCACCCCGATCCCTCCCCTCGTGATGAATTTGGGCTTGAAAAAATAAAGCATAAGAGGGTGAACCGTCAGCGTCAGAAGCACGTTCACACCCAGAACAACTGCCAGGAAGATTCCCATCTGCGCCTGAAACTTGAGACCTGACATGAAGTACCAGGGCAAGAGGGCTGCAAACATGGTAAGTCCCGTATAAACCACCGCCTTCCCCGTGGTACGCACACCCATGAGGATGGTCTTTGTCCAGTCCGCCTCATTGACAAACTCGTCGCGGCAGCGACTGTAAAAATAGATCGCAAAATCCACACCCATGCCTGCACCGATGGCCGTAACCGGCAGGGTGTTGATGGAAAGACCGATATTGTTCATAGCCATATAAGCCACCGCGACCAGGTTGGCAAATATAAGGGGGACCGTGAGCATGACCCCGCCGACTATAGATAAAAAGGAGATGATGCAGAGAACGAGGATCGCACCATATACGATACTGTCCATCTCCAGATGCCGTTTCTTCATCTCGTCGTTCAGAGCGATCTCCATGCCTACCCTTCCTCCCGCCAGCATGAACTCTCCGTTCTCAAGCTTCATGGGTCGGTTCTTAAAAAAGTCATACGCCGCATCCCGGACTCGCAACAGGTTATCCGATGTATGGTCGGGGAAATATATGGTCATCTGAGCCCTTTGTAGCATGCGATCTATGAACCTGCTGAGTGTGCCCATATCGGTGTTGCTTTTCACATAACCCATCAGGCCGTAAAGTAACTCGGGGTTTTTTGGCAACTGGTACCATAGTTGATCTCCATCGTGCAGCGTGGCATTCACCATCTTTACGATGCTGATGACGGAGCTGGAAGACTTGTATATGTCCGGCAGCTTCTGCTTCATGTGGCGTGAGAAGGCCTCAAAGGTGGTGAGCACGGTAGGATCATAGACAGATCCGACCTTTCCCTCGTAGAAGAGCATAAAATTGTCTGACGATGCGTCAAACTCCGTATTCATCAAGGCCTGGTCCTGGTTGTACTTGTGATTGGGCCACAGAAGAGGAGATCCTGGTGTGGGGTCTCCCACCTTTATTCCTACCGACAGCCAAACAGCAAGCGCCAGGATCACCACGGTAGCTCCGAATATCACAGCCTTACCGCGACCTATAGAAAACCGCGTAATAGCCACAATCATCTTGTCCATCCTGTCCAGCTTTCCGCGCTCGGAAGACCACTTATCGCTTGCCCCCCTCATAGGCATAAAGCTGCATATTATGGGTGTGAGGACGGAGGTTAAGACGATGCTTGTCATCCAAAGACTCATAACAAGGGCAAGCTGCTTCATTAAGGCTATCTTTGCAAGTCCCAATACAAGAAATCCCGCGGCATCCGTAGTCACAGCGGCAAACGCGGGGATCACCATGGATCTCATGGTCATATAACATGCCTGTTTGCTGTCGTTGTTGGCGGCGTGAAGTTCTTCAAGATATCTGTACGTTGACTGTACCGAATGGCTTATCATCATAGCGCCTACGAGGAAGGCAAGGACGTAAAGAAGCGGACTGAAATTGAAACCCGTAAAACCCATAATACCGAGACCAACAACGGTGAAGAAAAGACTCGTTACAACAGGGACAAACATGCCCACCCTATTCCTGAAAATCAGGAATAGGGTAATAATCATGAGTATCATGCTCACCATAAAGATCTGATAGATCTGGTGCTTGAAGCTGTAGATCCACCCCATGAGCACGGGATATCCTACAAGATGGATGGAGGTGTTGGCGTCGGAATACTTTTCGGCTATCTCCCTGAGAAGACTGAATGCCCTTTCGTAAGAAATGTTCTCCTTGAATTCCGTGAAGAGAAGCGCTGCCGTTCCGTCCTGCGATACTAACACCCCATTGTAGGCAGGACTGGCAAATATGCTTGTTTTCAGATCCTCCATCTCAGTAGGGGCCTCGGGAACGTTTGGCCACATAAGCGGTTCTATCTTGATCTCACCCTTCTTCAGGGTAGTCACCTTCTTTATGGAACGACTCGCTATGGAAACCGTGAGTATTCTATATACCTCTTCCCACATCTCCACTTCGTTTGTTATCTTTTGTAACTTTGTCAGCGTCTCTTTATTAAATATGTCTCCGTTTTTTACTTTGACGATGATGACGCCTCCGGACCCACCACTCCCGAAGACCTGGGAAAACTTCGCATGAAGCTTGAGATACGGGTGGTCGTAAGGCAGCATGTCTTGCAGGATTACTTCCCCTCTGATCTTCAGGGCTCCGTATACGAACACGGCAAAAACAATCAACACCACCAGCAGCACAGCCACCTTGTGGCTTGCCATGAACCATGCAAACCGATCCATAAATCTCTGTTTATCGTTAGACATGACTGCACCTCTCGTGTTGGATAGCATCCATATATTAAAAGACTATTTTCTCCCAGGCCCCTGAAGTACTGCTATAAATAACACCCTCTTTTCCGACAGCTATAAAACTGGACCCCTTTCGCCAAACAATTCCGTAGATCCAGCTATACTTGATCGGTGGCTTGAACTCAATTGCTCTCCATGCTTTTCCTCCATCAATGGAGGAAAAGCAGTTACCAGTCCCACCGATTACAAAAGCATTTTGTCTGTCAGAAGAAATTGAGAAGAACGGGGCTTTCAAGCCCTTGACAGGCACCTGCTGCCATGTCTTTCCACCGTCGATCGTCTTTGTAACATAACCATCTATTCCTACGGCCCAAACTGTTAACGGGTTCACCGCGATCACGTCAAAGAGATAAGTGCCGCCAATCAGTTCCCCTGTTTCTTCAGAGAGATCAGAAAACCCTGCCTGCTGCTCCCACGTATCCCCTCCATCCCTGGTCCGATAGATGTAGCCAAATTCTCCTACTACCCAACCGTTCCTGGCGTCACAGAAGGAGATGGCCTTGAGGATATAGTCAAGGTCTTTGAACTGTATCTTCCAGGTCTTACCCCCGTCATTCGTCGAGAGGATGTGCGTACGCTCGCCTACAATAAACCCTTTTGTAGGCGTCAGGAAGTGGACGTCCATGAGGAAAAGGTTTACCGGGCTCTTTTGCCTTCCCCACGTCTTGCCTCCGTCGTTTGTATGTATAATAATCCCTTCTTCCCCGACGGCCCAACCATTTTTCGAATCTATGAAGTGGATGGCGCTCAAAGTATACTCCGTCCCAGTTTCCTGGCGACTCCACGTCTTGCCTCCGTCTGAAGTGTGCAATATTGTGCCATAGCGTCCACTGATCCACCCCTCGTTTTCATTGGGGAACGTTATGGAGAACAGGTCGTCCTGTGATCGACCCGACTGTGCATGCAGCATCATGGGAACTACGAGCAAAAACACTATCAACCCCAAGATCAACGGATTCAATACGGGTGTCAATCTATTAATTAAATGAGGATATACTTTCATGGAGCCTCCTAAGATCAAGGAATCGAATATACGGCTGCTTAATGCATCAGCCTCTTTAATGTCCTGCATTATTTACCGTCCGTTCAATCAAAATTAATTGATCGTTCAATTAATTCTATGCAAACAGATTTTTTTTGTCAAGCCAATTTTACGCCTCACTCGTCACAACTCCAATTTAGCGATTTACTTTGCGAGCAAAAAAATAGTCCTTGAAACCTCCCTGTTTCCTAAGGCTGGATGCAGGGATCAAGACAAGTTAACCGGAAAATACGGTCAACTTGATCCTCATGTTACAGCCTAACCCAACGATTCTCACCAAACCTCTCCGTGCAGCGAAGCATTCGACTCCTGTAATTCACCACATACTCCCGCCTCAATTTATCTGTTACTCGCCTGAAATCCTGATGGTTAAGTAAACGCCCTATGTCCAAGGGATCCTTGAGGGTGAACTCTACAATGACCTCGCACAGGTCACCAAAAATCACATTCCACCCACCGGTCGCTTCCACGTAGTCGATTGTCCGTATTGCCGGTAAATGTTCATTGAGCACGAAATCTATATATTGCTTCTTGGCGCCGGGCCGCAGATCATAATACTGGTTGAACTTCCACACCTGTTTCTGAATGACATACTTTTCATGCTCCAAATTTCCCGTCGGCGCCAGAACATAACTGCCGTAATCGTAAACAAATGCCTTTAACCGGACCGTGAGATTTTCGAACCTCTCTGTTGTTACAACGCGGGCAAGGTCCGGTGCGTCTTTCGCAGAGAGCACTGCAATGATTCGAGGCCCGAACCCCATTTCTACGTAGTATCCGCCTACCGAGATAAGATCCATGGTCGTGGTTTCGGGAATATACGTTTCGGTGATAAACCTGGCATACTCATCTTCAAAACCCGGGACAACATCCCAGTTCTGAATGAATAACACGGGCATGAACCCTCCTTTTACTACTCTTCAGCAGTCAATATCATCTTAGCCTTTTACCCTTTCCACAATAGCGTTGATCAAGTCAATCGGGGTATTGAGAGGCACTTCGTGGCAAGTAGACAGGAATACCCCATGACCCAAATCCTTGACGAAGTCTACAAGATTACCCAGTCGGTCATTGGCCTCAAGGGTTTCAGGGTAAGGGCATCCCAAACCAACAGGTTTGCCGTACTTTTCTACCCATTCTGCTACACGCGAAAGCGGGATCTTATCCGCTTTAGATCCGCCGAGGAAAACTGCATCAGCACCAAGATCAAAATAATTATCTACTATGCTTGGCTCATAGTCATGAAAACCCATCACGCTTTTTACATCATAGTACTGAGTAACATTCCAAAAGGTATTGTAGATAGGCTTCAGCCACCCCAGATCTTCCGGCGTGATGAACGTCCAGTCTTCCTCTATCAGCCACACTGCGTCGACCCGATGATTACAGTATGCTTTAATGTAATCCAGCACAAACGCCTGGGCATCATTCAAGGCCTCTCGCAATTCTTCGGGATGACCGCCCCAGGAATCGTACTTTCCCTCGGTAATCATCCTCACCAGTGTAACGGGGCTGTTCAGGACCCCGATCACGGGAATTTCCCTCCCCACTATTTCGCATACATGAGCGACAGCCTCGTAAATGACCGGCAGTTGACCAATCTCATCAAAGGACTCTAAGGCCCTGCCGGTGATACAACTCTTTCTTTTTTTTGCGAGAAAATCACTAAGAACATCCTTCCGCACCCATTCCAGCGATCTCTCCAGGCTCCCCAGTTCCAGATATGGGTCATAGTTGCTGACTATAGCATCATATTCAAAAAGTTCCTGAGCCATTATCAGGCTTCTCGATAAGGCCACCGGGTCCTTCACCATCGCTTCCGGAGACATCTTGCTCACCTTTGAGGCATACCTGTAGATTAGCGGAATGAAGAGAGGACGGGATATTTCCTTAAGATCAAATAGATCCTTCAATAACTTTTTTGGGGATTTCTCTTGCCGCAAAGATTGCGCCATAGATTCCACCTCATTTTAGTTGTTCATAAGGATATTCGCAGTACAGCTTCTCGCATCTCCATCCTTGTCGCCACCCATGCACTGTGCCAGGAAAACCCTCGCCCCCTCAGTTTGGCGAGCACCAGCCTCCCCCCTCAATTGTCGCGCCCCCTCCACTAATTGAGCAACCGCCGTTGCACCTACCGGGTGGCCTTTGGAGAGTAGACCACCAGACGGGTTTACCGGGATACGTCCGCCGAGACTCGTAGCACCCATCTCTACAAGTCTTCCGCCTTCGCCTGCCGGACAAAGCAGCATCGCTTCATAATGTAGTATCTCGGAAATAGTAAAAGCGTCATGGCACTCCACAACATCGAGGTCATCCGGTCCTAATCCGGCTATCTCATATGCCTTTTTGCACGCCCTGTAGTCTGTCTCCCAGGGGACCAGGTCGATGGGATTTTCGTAACTCCCTGTAACCAGTACTGAGGCTGCCACGCGAACCGGTTTTGCGGTAAACCTTCTGGATCTCCCTGCGGCGGATAACACCACTGCTGCAGCGCCGTCCGCATTGGGGCAACAGCTAAGCCGCGTCAAAGGATCGCAAATCATAGGAGAGTTCAGCACGTCCTCCACGGTAATAGGGTCCCTGAACTGGGAAAGCTGATTCAAGCTTGCATGGCGTCTGTTTTTTACCGCCACCAGCGCCAGTTGTTTTGCTGTGGTTCCGTATTTCTCCATATGGCAAAGGGCGCGCATGGCAAAGCTTGCAGGTGTCACCAAGCCTTCCAACGTATCGATTTCTGTATCGCCTGAGCTGATCAGTCCAAGATTGGGGACCATCATCTTTTCAACGCCTACCACGATTGCCGTATCGAACTGCCCTGAAGCTATTCCCATCCAGGCCAGATGGAACGCCGTGGATCCGGAGGTACAGGCGTTCTCTACATTAACTATGGGAACCCGACTGATCCCTGCATGCCACAGGATCGTCTGCCCGGCCGTCACGGCACCGAACAGCTTCCCGGCGAGCGCATATGAGCAGAAGCCTGCTTCCACCTGGGATGGTTTGATGTTTGCATCCTTGAGGGCCTCCAGGATGGGCGGCACGGCCAACTCGATGAAGGATTTGTCTTGATGTTTCCCAAAGCTGGTCATCCCAATACCAATAATATCGACTTTTCTCATTCTGTCTCCTTTCACGCCGGCGTGAAGTAGTACCGTAAGCAAGGCTGTCCGCCGGCGTCCACACCCAGTGGCACCACCATGAGATGAACGTCTTTCCCGATAGCCAACTCCCCGGTCTTTGAAGGATCGAGAAGGGTCACTATGCGAAGACCATCTTCGACCAGATCGACAAATCCTACCGGGTAGGGCTGTGGTAAACCGAATGGTGGTTTTACCCGGATAATGCTAAAACTGTATATCACACCTTTCCTTGAAAGCGGTGTGGCCTCTACAGGTCCCAGGCAATAGGGACATACAAGAGGTTTAGGAAAAAACTTTCTCTTGCAGTCAGAACAATGTCCTCCGATTAATCTTGGATTCTTGCTGTCCTCAAAGATGCCTGGAAATACATGTCTTAAAGGTTCATCCATTCGTGCTCCTTTCCTGATAATTATTCACTTTTGTCCTTCAATATGCCATGCAGTACAAGGTTAAGAAGGTTCTGGGCTATCTCCTCAGGAGACAGCGCCCCTTCTTCCCGGTACCACCTCTGAAACCAGTTGATTATCCCGAAAAGGCTGAAGTCGAGGACCACGAGGTTTAGGTCGTTCATCTTTCCTGTAGCCGCCAATTCCTTTAACCTCTTCATATAAAGGTCAAAGAGCTTCCGTTCGTAGTTCTTCATCACCTCTTTCCGTTTACCTGTAAGCCACGCATTTTCCTCTACCACGATCTTCGATTCCTTGCGGCTCCTGAGGCCGAACCTGACTGCATGCTCCACGATCATCTCTTTCAGGCATTCCATGGGATCAGCCACTCTCTGGTCGACCTCCTCCAGGGTTTTGAGCAGGTTTTCGGAGGTTTTGATGATGATTTGAAAAAGTATCTCTTCTTTGTTCTTAAAATAATGATAGAGAAGCGAGTTGCTCACCCCAGCCTTATGACCTACCTCACGTATTGAAGTACCCGAATATCCCTTTTTATAGAACAGTTCGGTGGCCGCCCGTAACAATATTTCCTGAGTATCTCTTGTAGCCACGGCAATTACCTCCTTAATTTAGAATCTTTCCTATTTACTATAATAGGACAATTGTGTCTCCGTGTCATGAGATTCTTCTCCGTTCAGCCTTCGAATTCTTCATCCCTACGAGACCCATCGTTCTCCTAACCCATCAAGGTTTTATCAAGACCTTGAGGCATTTGCCTTTCTGATTCTCGAACAGATCATAAGCTTCCAACGCATCATCGAGGCAAAAAGTATGTGTTGCCATGGCACCAAGATCTACACGTCCGGATTCGAGAAGACCCATAAGCTGACTCATACAGGATGGATCACCAAGACCCATGCTTATACGAACGCCATAAAATCCCATCTCATGAAGGGGAAACTCAATGGGGCCGGGAAAAAGACCAACCACCGAAACGGATCCCCCCCTTCTCACGGACCGGAGCGCTTGCATAAATGCATCGGGGCTCCCTATGGCCTCTATCGCCACATCAACTCCTTCGCCTCCTGTTGCCTGCCGCACCTTCTCCACAACATTTTCGGATTTCGCATCGATCGTCGTTGCACCATACAACCGTGCCAGGGCAAGGCGATTCTCCAGCATGTCAACGGCAAAAACTTGCCTGGGTCCAAACTGCCAGGCCGAAATGATCGCACCGAGCCCTATCGGACCGCAGCCGTATACGACAACAGTGTCCCCTGTCTGAATATACCCTCTGTGGGCGCCACTATACCCCGTAGCAAAAACATCTCCCACGAATACCGCCTGTATGTCTTCCACGTTGTCCGGGATCGGAATAAGGCAGTTGTCTGCGAAAGGGACCTGTATATAATCAGTTTGGGCACCCCTTAACCCCCGTCCGAAAATCTCACCGCCGCCCCACACGCCACCTCTTATGCAGTGCTGGGGTTCTCCTCTTTTACAGGGCCGGCAAACGCCGCACCATGTAATAGGTGCAGCGGCCACGCGATCACCCGGCTTGAACTCGAGCACATCGTCACCTGTTTCTTCCACCACACCAACAAATTCGTGACCCATAACGGTCCCTGGTGTGTAACCCGGGATCAAACCATGTTTTGCGTGTACGTCGGAACCGCAAATAGCCGCTGTGGTAACTCTTACCAGGGCATCACCGGTTGATTTCAGTTCGGGCTTCGGAATATCTTCCAATGCGAATCTATTGCCGGCCTGCAACACTACTGCTTTCATATTATTACCCCCTTTACCTCCGATCTACGCCGGGCTTCATCTCTTCACCTTGTAACCAGCCTTTTCACGATCCCACGTTTCCGCTGTAATCCCTTGTTCTCTCAGGATGTTTTTCTGTACGCGCTGCGTTGGCGTTTTAGGCATCTCAGCCATAAAACGGAGGTATCGAGGCACCATGAAATATGCCATCCTCTCCTCACAATAGGCCAGAAGTTCTTCAGGCTTCAGGCTTTGGCCCGGCTTTATTGTAAGAACCACCATCACCTCATCTTCTCCCAGATCCGACTTTGCCGCTATTGCCGCAGATTCCAGCACAGCAGGATGAGAATTAATAACCTTTTCCACTTCGTAGGATGATATGTTCTCTCCCCTCCGTCTCAGCGCATCCTTCTTGCGATCTATGAAGTGAAAATAGCCGCTATCGTCATAATAGAGATAATCGCCTGTATGGAACCAGAGGTCCGCACAGGCTTCGGCTGTTTTCTCCGGCATCTTATAGTATTCCAGAAAAATACAGTACGGCTTCTGTGGACGCAGCAAGAGCTCTCCCGGAACGTTCGGCCCCACTTCGTTATTGTTATCATCCACAAGCTTCACGACATAGTCCGGTCTCGGCTTCCCGCATGTTCCGGGAATACGCTCCTTCAGTGTATTCATCAGCGGTATGCCGGTCTCGCTCATACCGTAACCTTCCAGGAGAGTCAACCCGAATCTCTTCTCGATAGCGTTAAAGATATCCATGGGCGCCCCGGCCCCTACCATTATCCTCAGGGGATTGTCGGCGTCATCAGGCCCCGGATCCGCTTTGTACAGAATAGGGAGTATACCGCCTATGTAATTGAATTCAGTACAACCGTATTTTTTTATATCGCTCCAGAATGCGCCGGCAGAAAAACGCTCCTTCAGTACCATGCGGGCGCCGCTCATCAATGCAGGGAATGCTGACAACAACTGGGCATTGCCATGAAAGAGAGGCAGGGCATTATACAGGCAGTCTTTTTCGTTGTAATCGGCAATCTCACAGATTACCTCCCCCATATAAATCCCATAATTATGCGGCATCAGCGATCCCTTTGAGGGCCCGGTCGTTCCTGACGTGTACATAATGGTGAAGGGATCCGACCACCGTACATCCACGTGTCGGTAATCACCCGAATTATCGATCAAACTGTTCCAGCTAAAAATTGGTCTATCGAGTTTCGGCATTCCGCTTCCCTGGTTGTCCAGGACAACGATGTCCCTCAGCTTCGGAAGATTGGGAAGCACACGTTCCAAGCGATCCAGATACTTGCTGTCCAGCACAAGGGTTCTGGTGTCCGACTGGTCCAGCATGTAGGTAAGGATATCGCCTTTGTGGGCAGTATTGAGCGGTACTTCAATGGCTCCTGCCTTGGATATGCCGAACCAGGTAAAGAGATACTCGGGGCTGTTATCCATCATGATCGCCACCTTATCACCTTTTACAATCCCCAGCCCCTGGAGACCTGAGGCAACCCGGTTTGCGCTTTCGTTGAATATTCTGTAACTAAACTCCTTTTCGCCAAAGTAGAAAAAAGTACGGTCACCATATTTTTCTGTCTGACGTTCCAAAAATACGTGAATGACTCGCTCTCTACTCTGATCACTCCCGCCATCATTCATGCCCGTTCCTCCTCCCATCTGTTATAGTCTTTCATAAAATTCCCCCTTGTAACGCAGGGTGCATTGTCTTTCCTTTTTGCCTGCATTGTGTTGCACGGTCCTTCGTATACTTCCTCGCTAACCATAATATCGTCTTTGCCGCCATCAGCCTTGTCGTTCTAATGCCTATGCCTTCGAGGGGTTTGGATAAGCACCATAATATTTGAGGATATCCTGAGGAGGTCTTTTCGCAAGCCACTCTTTCTCGAAGTCTTTGTATGGAACTCCTTTGGTAAGCCGCTCCCTTTTCTCGGCCTCTCTCAGTTCTCTTGTTGCTTTCTCGTCAACACGCAGTGTCTTTTCATCGTACACTACCCTGTATACGTTTTTCGCCTGCCACTGTGTAATGAGCGAAAGTCTCAGGTCTTCTATAACAAGCGCGGGCTCCCTTTCCAGCACATCTCCATAACCCGCGCCTCCTCCAGCGGCTATAAACACCGCATCTCCTTCCATCATTGGACCCACAGGAGTAGTTATCTGGGTCATATTTCTCTGCCCTTCAAGCGGTTTGGTGGTATACAGCTCAAGCATGTTCGAAGGAATCGCCTCGCTGTTCGTAGCCTGAAGCTCTTTCATGTTTGAACTCCTCAGAAACTGGACTGAACTGGTCGATGCTGCATAGCCTCCGAATATACCCACAGTGGCAGGGAATTTTGACCCGTATCCGAGTGTCCCTATCCCTATCCACGGCACTTTATGGACAAATATACCGTACCCCGTGCCATTGCCGCCCCGGTACTTGCCTGGACCGTGATTTTGAAAGAAATTCCGGAAAAGATACACGAAGGGTTTGTCCGCTTCGGTGGTCTCTACGTCGCTGCAATCACTCATGATGGCAAAGAAAGAACCGGACACATCTAAACCGTCAGCGTCGGGCCTTGCGCCGCTGCCGGTTGCATTCATCTCTCCTGTTATATCGGCAAAAGGCTCACCCCACTGGTTAAACCCGCCATATACACCAAAACCGAAGCCATGATACCATGGTGCCACGGCCCGCAATGGGTCGTAGTTATATGTCAATTTTGCGCCGATATGAAACATGGACTGGCAGAAAGCAACCTGCGGGAAAGGGGCATTGGCTGTTGGTATATCACCTGATGCATTTACCAATGCATCAGGTGGGAATTCCCACTCCAGCACTTCAAGAAGCGCATTGTTTGCCGGAAGATTATAAAAAAACCAGCCGCAAAGATATACCATGGTCAGACCGATAATACCCTGGAAATATGTGTTCATGGGTCGGTCGGGGATCATTGGTGACGTATCCTTCAAATTGAGCTTAAGGGTATCGCCTTTCTTTTCTACTTCAACATTCATTTTTATGAGACTGGATTCAGGTCCGACCGTGTCCATGAAAACGGGGTGCCGGAATGTCCCGTCAGGTAATTCCATTACCTTCCTTCTGGCTGCCTTGGCCGTCTCAACCATGACCTTCCTTAGTCCTCCGAGAAAGAAATCAACACCCTTTTTCTCAACCACATCGAGAATCCTTCTCTGTGCGATTCTGCATGCCGCGAGGCGTGCCTTGATATCAAGAACAAGGGTTCTGGGATCCCGTACAAAGTTTGTCAACATAGTCATTATGTCTTCTTTAAGCGCATAACCTTCGCCAATCTTCAGAGGCGGGATGAGAAAACCTTCATCGTATCTCGACCTTGATGTAGATGGATTACCACCGGGTTCCGTGGCACCGTTTTCGCCAGAATGTACAACCGCCCCGGTAAAACATATGAGTTTATCTTTATAAAACACGGGAACAGCAAGCCCCATATCCGCTCCATGGACGCCGCAATAGAAGGGATCGTTGAAGAAAAAGGAATCGCCTTCCTTTACCCCCACCGATGGATCCCCGGCCCAATGCTTTACTATATATTTGATAGGGATCTGACCCAGGGCTGCGTGAAACCAGATACCGGTAGCGCAGATTGCGAGATCCCCCTGAGCCGTGTAGATACCAAACGCCACATCACCCCAACGCATACCCGCGCTCGCCCCAAGTTTCTGGGTCGTTTCCTTGCCCTCTAATCCTATCATATTCATTTTGTGGTTAAAGATTTCAAAATCCGTTGGGTCCAGATTTTCCATGGCCCGCGCCTCCTCAGGGGTGATCGGCTCCGGTTTCAGTCTTTGAACCACCTCAAAGTCTCTTCCGTAAGTGATATTGCTCATGTCCCCTCCTTATAATTCTGCGGTTTTATGTTCAACCTGCTCAAGCAGACACTGGCGGTACTTGTCCATGACAAACCGCCATCCCGGATTAATTACACAGGTAGTATCTTCGGCTTCTATGACCGCGGGACCGAAGATCACGTTTCCAGGCTGAAGCGTCTCAAAGGCGTATATTTTGGTATCGAGGGACTTACCTGCATTCACAAAATAGACCGACCTGGTCCCCTTGAGGGCATCCGGACCTGGTGTTTCGCCGGACAGTTCATGGGTCATCAGCTCAACGTGTTTGCTTGGTACCGAGGCCTTGAGGAAAAAATTCTCAATATTGATGCCGCCCTGTGGAAACGCAGCCTCCGGAGTGTAAATCTGGGCATAGGTTTTCTCAAAACATCTACAGATATCCATAACATCCTGAGGCGAATGAAGTTCCAGGTGGGGTGACTCAACCTTGGTGAAGTTGTACTGCATTCCGTAGCGCATCTCTAATTCGAGCGTGAACTTTACATCCTCCGGTTGATATCCTTCCATCTGGAGGTCTCTGAGTGCCAGATCCGTCAGTTCCTTCACAATGCCGTTGAAGGTTTCATATTCTTCCGTATAGGCTTGAGTAGCATATTGAAAGAGCTTTATCATCCGCGACCGGTCGAAGACCTGCATGATATCTATCGTTGAAGCGCCGAAGGCCCCGAAAACAGGCGAGAAGGGTGACACCACAACCTTTTTCACCTCCATGTATGGTGCGATATCAAGTGCGTGTGAGGGTCCTGCCCCACCACAGGCAAAAACGACAAACTCTCTCGGATCGTAGCCCTTTAAAACAACCTCATTGAAGACTTCCTGTCCCATCTTCGCATCTATGATCCGGCGAATACGTACTGCAGCCTCCATTAAGTCAATGCCGAGAGGTTCGGCAATCTTTTCCCGGATAGCCTTTTCGGCAAGGCTCCTCTTGAGCTTCATTTTACCGCCCAGGTAGTTATCCGGATTCAGATAACCTAACACCAGATCAGCGTCTGTTACCGTCGGTTCCGTGCCCCCCTGATCGTAACAAGCAGGACCAGGCATTGATCCCGCCGATTGAGGCCCAACCTCAAGTCTGTTACCGAACAGCCTGTTTATCCATGCGATGGAGCCGCCACCCGCTCCTATCGACTTCACCTCTATGGCAGGGATATTCGTACGCCATCTGTCGATGACCGGAATAAAGTCGTATGTTCGGATCTGACCATCGGAAACAATTCCGATATCGTAGGATGTCCCTCCCATATCCGTAAAAATGATATTCTTCATTCCATAAAGGTCGCCGAGATAACGACTTCCGTAAAGGCCTGAAACAGGACCGGCGTTGTAAGTAAGGATAGCTCTCGTCCGGGTTACCTTCTTCATTCCGCCCACATTCTGGACCAGTATCAATGGGCGGGCATATCCATTGTCTTTTAACTCCCAGATAAGGCGGGATAGTTCCTCTGCCATGACGCTGTGTATGTATGCATTCACGACAGCAGAGGTGAACCTGGTGTACTCGCCCATCTTTGGCGATATGTTATGAGAAAGAAAAACCGGCATGCTGCCGAGGTAGTCCTCAGGATACTCATCCTCGATAATCTCCTTGACCATCATCTCGTGGCCGGGATTATAGTAGGATGATATCAGGCAGATAATATAACCCATAGCTCCTTTCTCGACCAGGTACTGAAGTTTCTCGAGGACATCGTCCTTCCTGATAGGCAACACCACATTTCCAGACGAGTCTATTCGCTCATGCACTCCAACGATCATGTCTCTTGGAACCAACGGGGTCGGTTTCATGATTCGCGCGAGGTCTTTATTTTCCATTCCCGATACACCATCGGCCCAGGAACGGGCGCGTCCGATTGCAACGGTATCTTCGAATCCGGCCGTTGTTATAATTCCAAGTTTGGGCCCCGTTCGCTCGATGAGTGCATTGGTGCCCAGCGTCGTGCAATAGTGGATGGCATCGCATTCGGACAGAAATCTCTTGAGCGGTGTGTTGAAGCTCCTGGCAAGCTCCTTCAGGCCTCTTAGAAACCCCACCGACAGATCATAATGAGTTGTCGGAGTTTTTGTCATCGTGATCTGACCCCCATATTGCGCACCACAAAAATCGGTAAATGTCCCGCCAATATCTACATCGACTGTGTAACCCATGTCTCCTCCTACATAGTCCCCATTGTTTTTGTTTTGGTTTTGGTTTTTGTTTTGGTTTTAGTGTTAATTCCATACCGCCGTTTCATGCCATCGATGTCAAGCTCTATGTCATGGGTAACCGGATGTCCTGGCGGTAAGTATTCATTATCAATCATAAGGCCGCATTGCGGGCAATAGAATTCGATTATTCGGCACCATTCAGGGTCCGGTGCAAAGGAAAAAGGTGAGTTCTCAACGAGAGGATTGTGCACCTCCACAGGCATCCGCTCCCTCACTAAACACCCTTTCTTGTAATTCTCCCGTGCGAAAATCAACTCTTTGCCGCAGCGATTGCAACACCATTTTTCTGCTTCCAGATCCAGATCAAGCGCTTCAGTGATCCGTATCTTCATAATTACACCTCCTCAAATATCCCGTTGAGATACTCATCCACTCTATATGTCCAGCCCTTACGGACCACATAGGTTGTATCGAGCGCTTCAACGATAGCCGGACCTTCGACCAGGTTGCCGGGCAACAGTTTTGACCTATTGTATATGGATGTTTCAACCATGCCTGCTCCCTTCTCCCAGCATACCGGTCGTGCTCCAATGAGAGCCTTTGAGGATTCTGTACCGGCCATGTCGAACCGGCTGGTCTCATAATGAGGGATCTGCGCAGTAGCATGCATAAATACCAGGGGTCCATAGATGTCAGGACCCTCATAGAGTTTCGGGGTCTGCTTCTTGAGCGCGTTATCGAGTACTCCTGACCAGTCTTTGCCGTTAACGATCACGCGGCCCTCGGGCACGTCGCCGCCCCTGCTCAGGAAAAACTCCACGTGGTTCAGTACCTGATCTTCCCTGAAGCCCTCGCCCCGCATATCTCTCGAGGCCTCGTCATACATTGATCTAACCAGGCTTTCTGCTCGGTCCTGATCAATCACCATGCGACCATCTTTCTTGAGCCACATACCTAAGCGCCGGGAATAGATATGCCAGATATCCATACTGGACAGGGAACATGCTGAGAAGACCGAAGCGTACAAAGGGGCTATGATCTTCTTGATGCCAGCATATTTTGCGAGCCCGCAACAGTGAGCAGAACCTGCGCCGCCGTATATGATCAGGGCAGGCTTGAAACTGGATCCCGTTGCTTCGATGACCTCTTTTAACGCGATACCCATATTGAAATCCACCTTGTCTCTTATAACAAGGGCCGCCTCAAGGGTCTCACATCTCAACTGGGAAGCCACCTTCGCCTCTATTACTTCAGTAGCCTTAGAACCATCCAGCTGCATCTTGCCCCCCAGGTAATAGCCGGGATCAATGTATCCAAGCGCTACATCGGCATCTGTGACAGTTGCCTGGGTGCCGCCCAGATTGAAGCAAGCAGGTCCGGGAAGGGCACCGGCAGATTGCGGGCCCACCTGGAGTTCACCCTTTCGTACGGTGGCGATTGAGCCGCCGCCTGCCCCAATGGGTCGTATAGCAACCATCGGGACACTGAGATCCAGACCTTCGACGTTTGGCCGCAGCGTGAAGTTTGGCTGACCGTTTCTCACTACGCCGATATCAAAGGAAGTCCCGCCCATGTCCCCTGAGACTAAATGCTTTGTTTCGTAAAGTTTTCCGAGCGACATCACACCCATTAAGCCGGCAGCAGGTCCGGAATTATAGGTGTTGATCGCTTTTGTGTTTGCCACCCTTGCAACCCCGCCTGTTGCATGAACGATAAGCAGGGGCCTGGTAAAAAACCTCTTTCTCAGGTCCTCACCGGCCTTGTAAAGGAACTTTACGAGTCTTGCGTGTATGTAGGCGTTGACAACCGCAGTATTTATCCTTTCCTGATCACCCGGCAGATTCGTGGTATCAGAGGATAGAAAAACAGGTACCGATCCAAGATAGTCCCTTGGATACTCCCCTTTGAGCCAGGTACGGACCTGTCGTTCATGCACAGGGTTAAAGACGGAGTTCTTGAGGGAGACAACGAGACAACGCGCACCGAGGTCGAGCAGTTCCTGACCCGCTCTCAGCACCTCTTCTCTTTTCAATGCTTCAACCTCTTCTCCGTTTTTTCCTATCTGACCCCCCAGGGTCCTGACCATCTCCGAATATACGAGGGGAGACTCCTCTTCTTCGTTTACAACCTGGAGTTCCTTTTCTTCTCCCCTGCTCACCATAAGTCCGATTTTTGTTCCATTTCTCTCAATCAGCGTGTTTGTCCCGATTGTGGAGGAAAAACGTATTACTTCCGTGTCCGTCAACATATCCTCCAGGGAGACCCCAAACTGACCGGCCCCTGCTTTGATGCATTCGAGAAAACAGACCGTGAGGTCATGGTGTGTTGTTGGTACCTTCACCGTTTCAACGCGAGTGCCATTAACGAAAAAACCATCTGTGAAGGTTCCGCCGGTGTCAATGTCAATTGTGTAACTCATTTCCTCCTCCCATGATCACCATGTTTTTTTTGCTTCCAAAACCCCTTTGATTGACTAATTGCTCAATATTTCCAATAAGTATATCGCTCATAGAATACTACCAAATAATCCTTTATGCCATATAATTGGTCGATCGCTCAATTAAGAATACAAGAAAGTCTATTTCTTGTCAAACAAATTTTTTAAAAAATTATTGACGTTAATTTCTCAGTATTTACGTTCCTTTCAACGGGCTCACCCGGACACCGAAGCAGGCCAAAGGGTGAAAATCCTTGACACGTTAGAGGCTGTAAGTTAAGAAAAGTCGGTGAACGAATGAAGACAAATTATGGAGTACATCAGCTGAAGATACCCTTGCCGTTTCCGGTGGCAAGCGTCAATAGCTACTTCTTCCCTGAACCGGTTCCCACCCTGCTCGACGTACCACCCATGGGTGACTACTTCATGGAAAAGTTAGAAAAAGGACTGAATGCAGTCGGCTCCTCTCTTGCAGAGATCAGGCGGATCATTATCACTCACCCGCACATCGATCATTTTGGTTCAGCACGGGACATTGCCGAGAAGGGAGGGGTTGAAATATGGATACACGAGGCCGCGGCACAAGCCCTGGAAGAATACGAAGAGGACTTTCTTGATACAAATCGCTTCTTCGAATCACTGCTCAGAAAATCAGGGATCCCGGAGGAACTCCTGGGACAAACCACCCGATTTTTCAATTGGCTCAAAGGGTTCGCATGCAGGGTAGTACCTACCAGACTTCTGAAAAACGGGGACGAATTCCGGCTGTCGTCAATGAACCTGAGGGCAGTTCACGTTCCCGGGCATACTCCTTACTGTATGCTTTTCTGGGAACCGGACAGAAAAATAGCATTCACCGGGGACTTTCTCCTAAAGGACATATCTTCAAACCCCCTCTTGCAGCGCCCCTGGGTCGTCCCCCGTGGCTACCGCAGCGTGACCAGCTATGCCCGCTCCCTGGAAAATGTGAGGGGCATGAAGCTTAAAGCCGCCTTCCCGGGCCATGGGGAACCCATATACAGGCCTTCTGAACGAATTACAGAGCTTCTTCGTTTCATGACCCGCAGGAAAAAACAGATCCGGCATATCCTTTCGACCGGCGCCACCACGCCTTTTCAGATAATCCTGCGCCTTTTTCCAGGATTACCTCCTGACCAGCTTTTGCTGGCCCTTTCTGAAGTAATCGGATACCTGGAGACCTTTGAAGACGAAGGACTTGTGGAGCGTCACGAAACCGGGCACGAGCTTTCATTCCGCCTCATGGACCGGCAGTGATACTGCATCCCCTTATCTGTCCTACCCCGCAGCGCTGCAAGGCCCCGTTGATAATGTATCTAAGAGTTGCTATATTGACTACGCTGAGGATTTATTGTTATGTTCATACTCTGTTTAGACGTTCAAGGTAAAATTAATGAGTAACAATCTCGACACCCGCGAAAAGCTTATTTCCATTGCCATTGAGCTCTTTTCCGCCAGCGGCTACAAAGGGACGTCCATCCGTGACATCGCATGCGTCATGGGCATGAGCATCTCTAGCATTTACCACTATTTTGGGAGCAAAGAGGCGCTCTTCACTACTATCCTCAGTGAGGCCGGGGCGCGGCTCATCAATAGCCTCCAGGAGGTTGCGGTGCTCGACATGGATCCGCTGGAACGTCTTGAGCTTCTGATAAGAACCCATCTTCGTCAATGTACCGGAACTGTAAAAGAGGCACGGATATTCTTCACCGATGAAGAGCATATACCATCTGAAGCAACTAAGATAAATAATCAGATTCAGCGTCAGATCCTGGACCTGTACCGTACGGAACTCCAACGGATCCAGGCAACAGGACGCGTCCGGTACAGCAGCATGACGGTGCTTGCCCTCAACATCCTGGGCGTCATCAACTGGTACCTCCTGTGGTTTCGACCGGGAGGGCCTCTGAGTGTAGATCAAATCACAGAGGAAATAGTTACTTTTATAATGCATGGGGTTCTCGCTCCATTCTGCCGGGAAAAAACATAACGCCTTCTTAAACCGGTATGGGATATAACTCTTTAACCGGGTTATGTATCGATCGATCGATATTTTTTTCTTGACAATTTATCGGTCGTTCAATATATTTTTATCATTAGAGCAAGGAACAGTAAGGGCTTAAGCCTGATAAGCCGCAATTGGTAATTAAAATTACCTGCTTATGGGTAAGCGGTTACTGTCCCTGAGAGGCTTACATTAAAAAAATTAAGGAGGGTTCGGGCTATGGCAGAGTATAAACACCTTTTTACACCAATCAAGTTGGGATCGCTCATTCTCAAAAACCGGATTGTGAGCGCACCCAGTGGATCTCAAGTCGCCGATCCGGTAACCTTTATGGTCACTGACCGGGCAAAGGCCTATTACGAGGAGAAGGCTTGCGGCGGTGCAGCCCTCGTCGGTCTCGTTACCTCAAGCGTGGACGAGAAGGCTGACTATTTCCCTGCAAACAATTTTGCATTATGGACGGACGATATCATCCCCGGGTTGAAGGAACTCACTGAAGTATGCCATAAGCACGATTCCAAGTTCATGGTCCAGATCAGCCATCCCGGAATACACAGCCTCTGTCATGTTCAGGTGGACGAGGTCCCTGTTGCACCATCACAAATTCCAGCAATTGAAGTGCCGAACCAGATATCGAAAGAACTAACAAAGAAAGAAATATGGGAGATCCAGGATAAGTTCGCACGGGCTGCAGAGAGATGTGTAAAGGCCGGGGTCGATGCCGTCGAAATTATGTGTGCCCACGACAAGCTCGGCAGTGCTTTCTTTTCACCTCTGAGTAACAAAAGAACGGATGAGTACGGTGGTTCTGTTGAAAACAGGGTTCGATTTGCAATGGAAGTGTTTGCGAAGGTAAGAGATGCTGTTGGGAGAGATTTCCCCATAGGCGCCAGAATGAATGTCATGGAGCTCGAGCCAGGGGGACTAACTCTTGAGGATGGTATCGAGATGGCAAGAATGCTTGAAGCGGCAGGCTACATTGATTGGCTTGGCACCGTTATGGCCACATACAAATCTATTGCGTTCGAATGTAGCCCATTCTGTGCGAATCTGGAACCAGGTTGGGCAGGTGAGTTTTCAAGAAAAGTAAAAGCAGCAGTAAAAGTTCCCGTCTCTGTTTCGGCAAAGATCAACGATCCAGGTCTTGCTGACCGGATGATTGCGGAGGGCAAATGTGACTATGTCTATCTCGCCAGGACCCTGATAGCAGATCCTCACTTCCCGCGAAAGGCCCTCGAAGGCAAGGAAGAGGATATCGCTCCCTGCATTTACTGCAACCAGGGTTGTGTGGCAAGATCCTTTAACCGCGCTACAACCAATGGCATACGGTGTACGGTGAATCCCGCGGCAGGTGAAGAGATGCGCTGGGGCAGCTGGACATTCCAGAAGGCCTCGCACCGCAGGAATGTGCTCATCGTAGGTGCCGGTCCGGCTGGTATGCAGTGTGCTGTAACGGCAGCCCAGAGGGGGCATAATGTCCTTGTGTACGAAAAAAATGATGAAGTCGGAGGACAGGCACGGCTGATCAAGAAAATTCTCAATCATAATTTACCCCAAACCTTTCTCGACTATCTCGACCGGCAGATGCAAAAATTTGATGTGAAAGTCAAATTTAACGCGGAAATCACTGCAGAAAACATTGACGATATCCTTTCAAAAGAAAAACCCGATATAGTGGTTCTCGCCTCGGGCTCCAGACCCGCCAGGGATGGCAGAGGCGCCGTTACTACGGAGCCGATCCCCGGCTGGGACCGGAAAAATGTATTTACCTACGAAGATGTCCTTTTAGGCCAGGCTCAAATTGGCCAGACAGTGCTTATCGTCGATGAACTCGCAGACCGGATCACTCCGGGGTTGGCAGAGATGCTGGCGGAACAGGGAAAGACCGTGGAAGTCCTGACCAGATGGTCGCACCTTTCTCCGAATCTCCATATATGGCTCGATGAACACTTTGCCATGGGACAGCTCGATCTCTTAGGCGTAAAGATCATGCCATATTCCTGGGTAAAGGAGATCACTGACTCCGGGGCTGACTGCTACAACATCCACTCCGGCAGAGAGTTCGATATCAAGGCAAACACCATTGTTCTTGCTACGATGAAGTACTCTAATACCGCGCTGCAGGAGTTGTTCGAGAACCGCGGCGTTGAATGCCACCTGATAGGCGATGCAAGGGCCCCCCGCTGGATCATGAACGCCACTCACGATGGCTATAAACTCGGCAGGGAGCTCTAATTTGGCAAACATAAGGGATCGGCGACAATACGCCGGTCCCTTACAAAACCGGTCTGGAGCAACATCTTTATGACAGGAGAAGTCTGGTCTTTTTTAGAGGTGGAAAAAGGGCATCTCGCCGATACGGCCTTTAAAGCAGCAGCCGAAGCAAGCAGGACCGCCAGGACTTTTGGTCTGGACCCATGCGGCATCCTCTTTGGCATTGACGACCCGGAAAATGTTGAATCTCTGCATATGTCCGGATTGAAAAGGCTCTATCTATTCAAAGCTAAGGAGGCGCTTACCGCTGAGATTATTGCCCATTCCATTGCCAGGTATGCGGACGCGAAACATCCCGAGTTTCTTCTTTTCGCCCATACGCCGCTGGGGGCTGAAATCGGGGCTCGTGTTGCCGTCTCCCTCCATAGGGGTCTGATTACAAACTGCACCGACTTAGAGATAGAGGCCGATGGACCCGTGGCTCGAAAACCTATCTGTGGCGGCAAGGCTGATGTGATCATGGCGTGGGACACCCCTCCGCCCCGCCTTGCAACGATAAATCTTTCGGCGCTCGAAGACGTCAGAACAAAACAGGCCGTTAAGCCGGAAATAATCACAGAGCATGTCAACATGACAGTCCCGAGATTAGAATTTATCAGGGAATGGGAGGTCGATCCCGCGGAGCTGGACCTCGCAGAAGCCAGGATTGTCATAGGCGTGGGCAAAGGGGTCAAGCCTGATTACATGGATACTGTTCATAAACTTGCACGGCTCTTGAAGGCCGTGGTAGGAGGCACGAGGATCGCGGTTTTCGCCGGGATGATTCCCCCGCAAAGGCTTATCGGGACTACGGGGAAGTGGCTGTCTTCCGATCTGTATATCGCGATTGGTATCTCCGGAGCCCCACAGCATGTGATGGGGATCAAGGGGGCAAAAAGGATCATCGCCGTGGATATATCTAAGGACGCATCCATTTTCCAGCACGTGAAGCTGGGCATCCTTGCGGATCTTTATGAGGTTATTCCGCAATTAATCGATCTTATCGAAAAAGAGAAGGATAAAGCATGAGAGTAATAGCCTGCCTCGCGCCTGTCATTGATTCAGAATTGGTAGAATACGACCTGGCGAACGATAGATTGTGCAATATCTATCTGGATTCCGACCCGATAGCATGGCAAGTCCTTGAGGAAGCCCTCAGGCTCAAAGAGAATGGAACCTGTAACGTCACTGCCCTGAGCGTCTCTCCCGACAACGGCATTGAGGTGCTCCGGCAATTCCTGCTTCAGGGGGCCGATCGTGCCATCCGGGTATGGCAGGAGCAATTCGGGGAAGTCGATGCGTGGACCGTCGCGGAGGCGATGGGACAAGTCATAGAAAAGATCGGATTTGACCTGGTGCTATGTGGCACCCGAAGCAGTGATTACGCAAGTGAGCTCATAGGGTTTGCCCTGGCCGGCATCCTCGGTATCCCGTGCATCACGGGCGTAATCGGACTCAAACTTGAACAAGGGAACAAACTGACCGTCCACAAGAAGATCCAGATGGGCAGACGGGTTACTTACCGGATTAGTCTCCCGGCCGTCCTGGGGCTGGAGGACGGTATAAACGAACCAAGGTATGTGGCTCCTTTCAGCAAATCATACAGAATAGGCCTTGGGAAAGACGTGGAATACATAGAGGCAGAGGTCGACCAGCGTTCTGCAGTTCCGCTGCTGAAGACGTTACGTCTCGCTCCTTCCCGCCCAAGGGTCAAGGTAGGACTGGACGTATCGGCCATGTCCATGCAGCAAAGGCTCAAGATGATGCGCGGAGATCTGGGCAGGAAAAAGGAGATATACCACGGGGGTGCAGGCGAGGCGGCAAAAAAGATTCTGAGCGAGATCAAGGATGCCCTTGCGTAGGCATTCTCTATAGTTCCCGGCATGTCCATAGTCGGGACGAGGCAGCATCAAGCAAAGAGGTAAACGCTTTACCGACAAACGAAGGATGAATATATGATCGAAATGGACCTGACGGAACGGCTTGTCTTCTGGTTGTTATTCCTGATCGCCCTGGGCATGGCCGGATGGAGATATGCCTCTTTCTTCCGCTTGCTGAAAAAGGGCAGGGGCGGACCGCCGACAACCCAACTGCTGACCAGGTTCAAAGGATTGATACTGTATGTGGCGGCACAATGGTCTTGTCTCAAAAACACCTCTCGCAATGACCTTGCGGGGGTCGGCCACTTCTTCATATTCTGGGGGACCCTTGTCCTCGCCGTTATCTTTATATTTCACCTGTTTATCGGAGATGGTCTCGGTATCGGAGAGGCCGTCAGGGACACTCAATTCTCCCGGGTGATGCTGTGGCTATCCGAGGTGTCCGGCATCCTGCTGTTCATATCCATTCTGGCGGCTGTTTTCCGCCGAGCCATATTAAAGCCAAAAAGGCTTGGTCCCAATTTTGATACAGGGGTCTTTCTGGCAGTTGCCTGCGGCATATTTTTGCTCCTTATCTGCTACTTCTCCGGAGAGGCCTTGCGCATCAAACTTGGAATAGCAGATTTTCGTACCCCTCTCACAGGGTTTCTTGCCGACGTTTTTTCGGAGTTTTCTCTAAGCGCGCAGACCCTTTCTATGCTTCTCAGGATAGTCTGGTGGGTCCAGTATCTCATTCTGCTTGCCTTCATCGTCTATGCGCCACATTCTCATCACAAACATCCTTTTTTTAGTCCTATTAATATCTTCTTCAAATCTTTCAGCCCCACCGGCAGGATTGAGCCTGTCGACTTCTCAAGGGAAGAACGGTTCGGCACGGCAAAGACAGAGGATTTCACCTGGAGTCAGCTCATGTACGGGTTCGCCTGTGCCCACTGCGGGCGCTGTCAGGATAGCTGTCCTGCATACCTCTCAGGCAAGTCGTTGTCTCCAAAACAGATCATCCTCGATACGAACACGAAGTTGCTCCGGTTCCCCTCGGGCGAACAGCCCCTGCTGCCTGACATGGAAACGCTTCTTTCATGTACAACCTGTGGCGCATGTGTAGACGTATGCCCGGTTTTCAACCGGCCGTTGGATTGCGTGACCGCCATGAGACGAAATTTAGTCTACGAAGGCATCTTTGATAACGGACATCGGTCAGTCCTCAGAAGAGTTGCCCAGGACTTCAACCCATGGGGTGCAAAATGGACGTTCAGGGGCAAAAATATCGACGCGGAACAAGCCAGGGAAGGAGAAAAGTACGACTGCATATACTGGCTCGGCTGTGCGGCTGCCTTTGATGATCGCGCCCGTCAGATAGCCAACGCCACTATAGCTGTCCTGAAGGCCTCTGGTCTGAGATATGCCATTCTCGGAACTAAGGAAAAATGTTGCGGAGATTTTCCCAGAAGGATCGGCGATGAGGGCTTATTCCAACATCTCGCCTTCGAAAACATTGAGATTTTGTCAAAATTCACCTTCGATTTTATCCTCACACACTGTCCTCATTGCCTTAATACATTAAGCAACGAATACCGTGATTTCGGATCAGCATTCAGGGTTCGCCATCACAGCGAGTTAATTTCTGAACTTCTCGAACAGGGCCGGGTTCGGTTACAGGAGCCCCGTCCTTTGGAAGACATCATCTATCATGATCCCTGTTATCTGGGGAGGTATCAGGGCATCTATGAACAGCCAAGAAAGGTCCTGACTGAGGTTTTCGGAAGACCCCTGGAGTTTCCCAGACATCACGTAAAGACTTTTTGTTGCGGAGCAGGAGGAGGTCACATGTGGAAAGAACAAGAGTCCGGCTCAAGGATCAGTGTCATGAGACTCCAGGAGGCCCTTGCTTTGGATCCAAAGATCGTTGCCACTTCCTGTCCTTTCTGTCTATTGATGTTTGAGGAGGCGCTCCAGATCGAAGGCAAAGGCCATCTTATAAAGGTCAGGGATATCGCAGAGGTTGTTCAACAATTTCTTCACTGACGTACAAACGATTACGCCTTCTTTATATCCTTCCCCATCGTCTTTCAGAACATCTCTTCCATTTCAGGGGTCAGGTGCGCGGTCCCCTCTTCCTCCATCGTCTTGATCCGCATGTCATATATGAGGTAAGATGCTTTTAGTGGACACCAAAGGTAAGGTACGATAATGCGGGGGCAGGTCATTCCAGTTTGGCAATCTTCTTGCGCATTGCCGCCAACTCACTGACAAGCTGGCTTTTTGTCATATCCTCATCTTTCATATCTATTGACATCCCACATATGCAAGTGATTGCCAATAAAAATATACACTATTGCAAAAAATTAACATCTGGGGATTGCAGGAAGGTACCAATCGTTTACGCTCTTTCATCTTTCCGCTGTCTAGTTTTCGTATAGTAAACATGGCAATCGGAAACCATGCACAACACCTCACCTCAAAGAGCCATTAAAAATGTAAGCATCCATAACGAAAAGGGAGAAATCGGCAACACCTGAAGTGGGTTATTTTGGTATCTGGCAGTCAAGAGGTCGAGGGTTCGATCCCCTTCAGCTCCACCAGTTTTATCAGTAGGCTGCTCCACGGAATTATGACTTCTGATCAAGAAAGTTTCAAGGTTTTTTCACGACTGCTTGCACGTAACCGGCAAAGCGGCCGTCAATCGTAAGGGGCGCCACGGTTACTATTAAGGGCGTGCCGTATGGATTCGCCTCATATCGGATCTGCTTTGACCTGCCGCTTTTGATGTCGTCCAGTATCTCGGCAAGGCGGGCCTTGCTATCCGGTGTCGTATGGCAGAGATGGACATCCCGGCCGATATACTCCGGTTTTCTGTTCAGAAGCTCACCCGCATAGGCATTGTAGTACACAATACGATCGTCAGCATCAAAAACGGTCAACGCTACAGGAAGTTGATCAAGAAAATCCTTTGTCATCGCGTTGACATCAAATGTGTCGGATCCCTCGTATACCATAATATCCCCCGTTCAGAAGACTACCCTGAGAGCGGCCCGGGTAGAGGCCCTCCTTTATCCCTCTGCTTTTACCTTGCTTATCCTGCAAAGAAGTGATTTAAAGGCAGGGTACCCCGTAATCGGGTCCCTTCCTTCGTAGCTGGTCAACGTATTCACATTTGACTTTTCCCACCCCAGCGGTATGGAAACTACATCGGGGCGGATATGCTTGTTGATTGTGGCTTTAATCATAATTGATCCTCTCAGTGTTTCAACGTTGACCTCATCACCTTCTTTTATACCCAGTCTTTGTGCCGTACCGTCATTCATCTCTACGAGAGGTTCCGGGTAAAGCTTTGCCGGTCCCGGCAGACTTCGAAAGGAAGACTGCCAGTAGTATACAATTCTGACGCCGGTAAGAAGGCAGAGAGGATATGCCTTAGACAATTCAGGATTGCTCAAGGGGCTCTCCAAGGGTTCTTTATGGTCTGGCAATGGATCATAACCATACTGTGCGAGCCGCTCAGAGTAAAGTTCGACTTTGCCGGAGGGGGTATTGAACCCCTGGTCAAGGTAGCGTTGTGTTGTATTCTGCGCATAAAATATACCGGCGGGATTTTCTTTTAATTGAGCTACGGTAATACCTGAAGGTTGGAGAACAAAGTCGATCATCTCTTCATTGTCCTCCCAGGGAAAATGCTCTTTGTAGCCCATTGCCTTCGCCAGCTCCAACCAGAATTTCCAGTCCGGATAGGTGTCAGGAAGCGGCTCAAAGATCTTATTTCTCATGGCAAGTATTGGAATTCCCTGAACGTATCCATAATCGCATAATTCCGTCCGTTCCATAAAGGTCGATGCAGGAAACACAAGATCGGCCATTTTTGCAGCTTTGGTCATAAAGAGGTCCACTACCACAAGAAAATCGAGCTTCTGGAGCGCTTCTTCTGTTTTGGCAGTTTCTGGCCATGTAAGTAACGGGTTGGAGCCGTTCAGTATCATGGCCTTGATCGGGTATGGTTTGCCGGAGAGCAGAGTGTTCGCAAATTCCATGCCCTGGGCCTGGTTAGTGAACTTGACAAACGCGGGGTATTTTTCGATTCCAATAGTTTTAGGGCTCATCTCTTGTATGGCCCTTGTATTGTTCGTTTTGTATAACGGCGGCAGTTTGTCGCCGCCGGTTACGTCGATATTCCCCGTTATAGACGCAAGGGTATAAATGGCGCGTATTGTTTGAAACCCATTGATGCCGTGATCTATTGCAATATGCTGTGGGATACACGCAGGCCGGTTCTGAGCATAGGTCCTCGCTGCATTATAGATCACATCCACTGACACCCCGCAGATTTGAGCAACTTTTTCAGGGGGATAATCCTTTACCCGTTCTTTAAGCTGTTCAAACCCTATCGTCCATTGATCAACGAACTCTTTATCATAGAGATTCTCATCGATGATGATCCCTATCATCCCGAGGGCTAACGCACAGTCTGTCTGAGGCCTTATGGGCACATAGACATCCGCCTTTCTTGCCAAGGGAATGCAACGAGGGTCAACCACGATCAGCTTGGTGCCTTTCTTCATTGCGGTAATAATATCATTATACTCAGGCACACTGGAATCGAATGGGTTTGTCCCCCATACCATAATACATTTTGAATTGGCCTCATCGGGAACCGGATAGCCGCCAACGGTATAATCTGTAGCCATAGCTCTTGACCAGTGGCAGAGGGAATCTACGGAGGAATAGTTCGGCGTGCCATAGACATCGCAGAACCTCATGGCAAAACGTTTCGCATCACGCAACCCCACAGAGTTTCCCAGGTAGACAGCAAGGGCCTCAGGCCCCCAGTTAGATTTGATATCACTAAGTTTTTTTGCGGCAGTGTCAAGCGCTTCGGCCCATGAGATCTTTTTCCACGTATTACCCTGTCTCAAAAGAGGGGTCGTCAGACGATCTTTGCTAACTTCCAGCTCCCCGGCAAACCTTGCTTTCGCGCACACCACACCGTGGGTCGTAAGATGTTCTTTCATGCCTCTTACATCGACAATCTTTCCATTTCTCAAATAGACATCAATACCACAGGATTTTGAACACATCCCGCACATTGTTTTTTTTACAACGTCTGCTTTACTGGTTTGCACCATTTTTAGTCCTCCTTCATTTCTCAACATCAAAGGATTGGCAATCAAATGCCTTTTATCGTGCCATCAGACGAGGTACGAAGAGCACAAGGTCGGGAAATGCTATTAACAATGCAATAAGCAGGAGTTCCACTATAGCGAACCAGAAAACGCTTCGGAAAATCAGCATGAGATCAATCTCAGGAACAGCCGCCTTCAACACATACACATTCAGTCCGACCGGTGGTGTAATCAGACTAAGTTCGACCATAATAATGACAAGTATGCCATACCATACCCCATCAACACCCATTTTCTCTAACACCGGGTAAGTAATCGGCAGGGTAAGAAGAAGCATACTCATTGGCTCAAAGAACATCCCCAGGGGTATGTACATGAGTAAGAAAAGAATCACCATGGTTGTAGCTGAAACATCCAGATTAAGTGCCAGGCCGACAAAACGGTCTGCGAACCCTGCCCTTGTGAGAAAGAGGGTAAAAATCTGCGCACCGATAGCTATAGTTAAAATCATTGTTCCTGTTTTTATAGTATCAAAGAGGGCAGACTTGATATTTGGCCAATTAAAGTTTCCTGTCACAAGGGCGAGGAACATTGCACAAAGACAACCTATCGCACCCGCCTCGGTAGGTGTGGTAATACCCGTATAGATCACGCCCATAAAGGTACCAAAAAGCACTACTGTGCCCCAAATCCCCTTCAAAGAACGAAAAGAATCCTTCCATGTTATTCCGTGTGCCCTCGGCCCAAGACTCGGGTTTATTGATGTCCTCAATAATATCATGATAACAAATCCAAGGGCGTTCAGTATGCCTGGAATAAAGCCGGCAATGAGCACCTTCCCTACCGAAACTTCAGTGATAATCGCATAGATAACAGCGATGATGCTGGGCGGTATGAGTATACCCAAAGTCCCCGCACCGGCTATTGAACCAAGGCTTAAATCCCTCCTGTACCCATAACGGTCCATCTCCGGGAGGGCAATCTTTGACATAGCTGCCACCATCCCCACACTCGAACCCGTGCAGGCTGCAAAACCCGCACAGGCAAATACAGTGGAAATGGCAAGCCCACCTGGTAAACGGCCAAACCATTTGTACCCGGTATCATAGAGGTCTTTTG
>JAQTNJ010000002.1:46290-51043 GCA_028713955.1 Syntrophorhabdaceae bacterium | reverse complement strand
GTGAGCTTGTATGCCTCCTGGCGGGTTATCCCTTTGTGGATAAGTGCGATGAGGATTGCCTCGGAGTGGTAAAGCCCTTTTGAGATGTTCATATTCTCCAGCATCTTCTCCGGGTAGACGATGAGGTTCTTATAGAGGTTTTTTGCCCTCTCGAACATGTAATCGAGGACGATCGTCGCGTCCGGCGCTATAACACGTTCAACAGAAGAGTGGCTGATGTCGCGTTCATGCCAGAGGGGCACGTTTTCCATTGATGACATTGCATATCCGTGGAGCAACCTTGCAAGCCCGCAGAGGTTCTCCGAGGCAATGGGGTTTCTCTTGTGCGGCATTGCCGAAGAGCCCGTCTGACCTTTCGAAAAGAATTCTTCGGCCTCCCCGACCTCTGTCCTCTGGAGGCTCCTGATCTCCATGGCCATCCTTTCGATCGATGAACCTATGAGGGCCAGCGTGGTAAAGAACTCCGCGTGATAGTCCCGGGGTATGATCTGCGATGATATGGGCGCTGCTTTCAGCCCCAGCTTCTTGCAGACATATTCCTCGACAGCAGGCGGCACATGGGCATAGGTGCCGACCGCACCTGATATCTTGCCGTAACTGATGCGTTCGCGGGCGGCCTTCATCCGTTCGAGGTTTCTTCTCATCTCATCGTAAAAGTGCGCTATCTTCAGACCGAACGTGACAGGCTCCGCGTGGATGCCGTGGGTCCTGCCGATGGCAGGGGTCATCTTGTACTGGTAGGCCTTTTCTTTCAGCACATCCATGAGGGCAGTGATGTCTTCAACCAGTATCCCGGAAGCCTCTTTTAAAAGGCAGGCAAAAGACGTGTCGAGAATGTCTGATGACGTAACCCCCATGTGGATGTATTTGGAGGATGGTCCGACGTATTCCGATACACACTCTATGAACGCGACGACATCATGTTTTGTCCTCTTTTCGATCTCGAGGATCTTCCGGACGTCGAAGCGTGCCTTCTCTTTGATCGCCCTCAGGTCTTCCTGCGGGATAAGGGACAGTTCTGCATAGGCTTCGCAGATCAGGACCTCTATGTCAAGCCACTTGCTGAACCTGTTCTCATCGGTCCATACCTTTGCCATTCTTTGCATTGTATACCGCTCGATCATGTCCGTATCTTACCTGATATGCATTTCGTTGTCAACGTACCCGTAGCGTTGTTTCATTTCACCCGGCCTATGGGCATAATGTAGACAGGTTGCCTGTTTTCGGGCATATTCAATGCCTTCCTGACGGACTCATCCATGAACCCCGCCATCACGACACCCCCGATGCCGAGGGAAATACCCTGGAGATATACATTCTGCGCTGCGTGGCCGGCTTCGAGGAATATCCATCTCTGGGTGGTGGTACGCTCGGACTTTCCGAAGAATACAAGGACGGCAGGGGCATTTTTTATCGGCGCCTGCCCCACTGCCTTGAAGAGTTCTCCCTTGATATCGCCGTCGGCGACCTTCTCAAGTCCGTGGCCGTTCGGCTCGTACCTGTACATGCCTTTCTGCAGGTTTGCTACGTTACCCGAAAGGAGGTACACCTCCAGGAGGTATGCCGCACGTGCCGATGGCGCTGTCCTGAGTCCCCGTTTCGGCTCCGTGATGCCCTGGCAGGCCCAGAGGAGCTGGGATATCTCGGGAATGGTGAGGGGGTCTTCGCGGTAGCTCCTCACCGACCGTCTCTCGGTGAGCGCCTTCTCGACGGATACACTTCCCTGATGTTGCGGCGCAGGCAACTTGATCATTTCACCTGCGGGTTGTTTGTCCTGGGCACAGGCCGGAACAGCGGGAAAGCGGGAGAGGGAGAAAGGGGGCAGAGGGGATATGAAAACAAATAAAGTAACAGGGATCATCGCAAAGAGAAATAATGTGGAGCAATGTTTTTTCATCGTTGCCCTCCTGAATTATCGATTACCCTCAACGGCAAATCTCTTGAAGATTACCGGTATCATCCCGTGGGTTGTCCTGGAATTGATCGATGTCCATTCTGTTTTTAATCCTTCAACGAGCGGCGCGTTCTTGTCGGTGAGGATAGACGATTCTCCCAGTTCGTTGTCCGTTGAGTCATAGTCTGTTGCCGGTATGACCCTGTATCTTTTCTTCATCGCGTCCATCTCGATGAGGCAGAGGGCATAACGGAAACGCTGATAACCCTTTACCGGTAATCCCGCCCCTTTCCTCTGCTCAATATATTTTTTTATCGCCTCTTTTTTCTTGAATGCCAGCGAGGCCCATACAGCGAACCGCGGAGGGATCTGCCGATAGCATTCCATCGAAGCGAAGATATCGTCCTCACCACCTTCCGTATCGATGACCTTGTCAAGGTCACAGTAAGATATTATCTCCTCGTCCTCAAAGATCGGTTTCCAGTTCCACATATGTATACTCCTTTTTCTATATGCGGTTCCAGACAGAGACCGTCTGGAACCTGCTTACATGGATGCACTGAACAATGTCAATAATAATAAGCGCCGTGGACGGGGAGTAAATGAACCCTTCCAGGTCAGGGTGCTTCTTTATGAAGAGCGCCGCCAGTTCGTCCCTGGTCCTGCCTTTCTTCACGGGTTTTCCTTTCCCGATGATCGTTACGGCCTCTGTCTCCATAAGGCCCTTTTTCTTCCGCGAGCGGTTGTCTATAAGGAGGGCGACGTTCCGTGAGCTTATGATATTTTTATATTTGCGCGTGTTCCTTGGCGTCGCAAACACGGCCTTTTTCAAGTCCGGCGTGAGGGCAAAAGAGACGAGGGACGTATAAGGCATTCCCTGATCATCGGTTGCGAGGACGGCAAAATCTTCCGTCCTGTCCAGGATCTGCAGCCTGTCCGGAACCGACACGGAACCCCGTTGGGTTGTGCCTGGTATCCTTTCATTATACTTCTTCATGTTCTCTCCGGTGTAATGGCTAATCCCTTTTTTTCAGGGCACTAACATTTTGAATGTAGCGTCTGATATCGAATTTTGATTTGCATCCATTATAACTCATGTACCTGATTTTGCCAAAAATATTCCGCTCACCCCATGCCCTGTCGTGTACGCCCCCTATGCTCCAGGCAATGCCGGCATATCCGTTCGGGTCCCTCCCGTCGAGTTCGTAGCGGTTGTTCAGGTATATTGCCGTTTCCATCGCCTCTTCAGGCGATCCTGACCATTCGAGTATCTTCTTTGCCCAGTACATCCTCATGTAGCCGTGCATCTTGCCCTTTATGACCATCTCAAACTGGGCGGCGTTCCAGAGGTCGTCGTGGGTCCTGCCCTCTTCAAACTCCTCCATACCGTACCTGTAGGCCCTTTTGTCCTTCCTGTGGGCATTGAGCGTTGTCTTTGCCCATTCAGGGAATCCCTCAAAGCTGTCGTAGCGGGGATTGTAAAGACAAAAATTGTCAGAGAGCTCTCTCCGGACGATCAGCTCTTCAAGGAAAGACGACCTCGCAGGGACATCGGGAACGTTCTGTATCACTTCGAGGGCAACACGCTGTGCCGATAGGTGGCCGAAATGAAGGTAAGGGGAGAGGCTGGATTGGCAATCCTTTGACGGGTCATTTCTGCCGGCGTTATAAAGAGCGATCTTTTTTTTAATAAAATGCATGAGCGCCCTTTTGGCAGCCTTTTCTCCTGGCACGATCCAATCCACGGCCTTTACGGTCCGGTTGGCACGCAGCATTCCAGAGAGCCTTTCCCAGTCTGTCCTTGTCCACGTTATTCCATGCTGCCACGGATGGACCGCCGGTTTCGGGAACTTTTCCAGAAACCCGGGAAGCAGCCTCTCTATCTTCTTCCGTATCGTGTAGGCCCCGAAATCCTGCCTGGGAGATGCTGTCCGGCAGGGGACAATGTTATGGGCATCAACCTCATAGAAAGGGATCTCGATTCCTGCTGCCACATATTCTTTCCATTTCCGCTTGATGCGAAGAGGATCAAAATCCGTCACAAGACAGGCGATACGCCTTGTTGCAACGAAATGGGGGACAGAATCCCCCGGTTCCCCTGTTATGGCAAAAAAGGGTATCTTCAGGGTCTTTAGTTTTTGTTCCGTTTCTTTGAGACCAATGAGCATAAAGTCATAGTGCCTCACGGATGCATAGAGAAATTGGGGCGCCAGGGAGAACATCACAACAAGGGGAGACCTTCTTTTCATGGCGAGTTCCTGGGCAAAGGCAAGGGCCCAATTGTCGTTTACCCGCTGATCGCGGCTCATCCAGTAAGCCACGGCACCAGGTACCTCCTTGCCCTCTCGTAAGACCTTTACCCTCTCAAGTTTTACGGATATTCTCTCCGGTATCATGGGATGATTTATATACTATCACCATGCTTGAAACTTTGCTATACTTATCAAATCCGCTTGAAGATATCCTGCTGCCGGCAGGGGGTAGTTGATAACGATACCATGAAGGAGGGGAATATGAAGCTCAGCGAATATTTTGAGAATGCAACAGGACGCGGCGTGCTTGCGACATCTGATGCTGACGGCAAGGTCGATGTGGCGGTCTATTCGCGGCCCCATTTCATCGATGAGGAGACCATTGCCTACATCATGACCGACAAACTGACCCACAAAAACCTCCGGTCAAATCCCTATGCTGCATATCTTTTCATGGAGTCGGGAGAAAAATTCGTCGGCAAGCGGCTCTACCTCACGAGGATCAAGGAAGAGTCAGACCCCGAGAAGATCAACGCGATCAGGTGGAGAAAAAGCTATACCGTGCCCGAAGACCAGAAGAATGAGAAACGGTTTCTCGTCTATTTCA
>JAQTNJ010000002.1:0-46190 GCA_028713955.1 Syntrophorhabdaceae bacterium | reverse complement strand
AAGCGGCTCTACCTCACGAGGATCAAGGAAGAGTCAGACCCCGAGAAGATCAACGCGATCAGGTGGAGAAAAAGCTATACCGTGCCCGAAGACCAGAAGAATGAGAAACGGTTTCTCGTCTATTTCAAGATCGAGAAGGTACTGCCTCTCATCGGGGACAAAGAATAAAACACAGGGTCTATCTGTATTTTTTCGCGGCCCGGAACTCTTGCTCATTGAGGAATCCGTCCCCATTCTTATCATATTCCCTGAATTGTTGTAATATGAGGTCAGGGAATATAACGGTCAATTCTACTGCGGAAATCTTCCCGTCCTTATTGTTGTCTACATCCCCGAACTCCGAAGACCTCGGCCTATCCCTCAGCCTGACAGGTGTTGTCCGGATAGCGGCAGTTTTCTGCGGTTTTTTCGCCTCTTTTTTTATAGACAGCTTCTTTGGCTGTGCGGGGGCTGCTGGTACAGCTTTCTTTTGTTCCGGTGGCTGTTCCTTCGCGGGCCTGGCATGAGCGGTTTTTGTCCGGGTTGCCGCCGGAGGGACACCTTTTCGTATCTGTAAGCCATCCCTTGTATAGGAGACGGTCACCGTATCCCCCGTCTTAACCTCATCAAGGCTTGTATACCCGATGAGTGAGGGGTTAATCATATCGAACGTTATGGTCTTCCCCTTACCCTTCAGGGTGATGTTTCTGGCGGTCCTGTCAATGTGTACAACTGAGCCGGTGACATCAACGGCTGAGCGGGTTTTCACCCGGATCAGATAGCGTTCTTTCGGGGTAATGGAAGATTTGCCCTCTGCATCTGATACAACCTTAAATCCCTGCTGAGGCATTGCGGACTTTTCCTGCGCCATGATGAGTGAAGCAGCCATTATGCTTACCATGCCCAAAAGAGCTATGACCGGGATTGTTCTCATAATAGTAATGTGATGTTTTATCTATGTCTCTCCGGCAAGTCAAGACTTTCATGATTTGACCGCGATTATATACTTGATTTTTTTGGCTCCAGGCCGTAACATTCTTTGTTTGTTGTTATATATTCCTGGTACATTATGCTGATCGAAAAGATTATCGCACATATCGCACGAAAGAAGAACGCCAACTATCTCCAGTTCTCACCACGCGTATCACATACGATACCGCGCAAGCGCAGCGACACGCCTCTTTTGCTCTACGTCCACGTCCCTTTCTGCGAGGAGCTTTGCCCTTACTGTTCCTTTAACAGGGTCGTGTTCGAGGAGACGCTGGCGAGACGTTACTTTGAGGCGCTGCGAAAAGAGATCGTCATGTACAAGGAGCTGGGCTATGATTTCGGCGCCCTTTATGTCGGCGGCGGCACCCCTACCATTCTCATCGACGAGCTTGCCGGCGCCGTTGAACTGATAAAGAAGACATATCAGATCATGGAGATATCCGTTGAGACGAACCCAAACCACCTGACAGATGCAAACATAAATATCCTGAAAGAGATAGGCGTGAACAGGCTATCGGTGGGAGTGCAGACCTTTGACGACGGGCTCCTTAAAACCATCGGGCGTTACCATAAATACGGGAGCGGCGATGAGATAGCTGAACGGCTTCGATTCACACAGGGAAAGTTCAGTACGCTCAACGCAGACATGATCTTCAATTTTCCGACCCAAACCATTGCTATCCTTGAAGAGGACCTTTCGCGGCTCATGAACCTGAAGGTTGACCAGATCACGTATTATCCCCTTATGGTCTCAGATTATACAAAGGGCGTGATGAGCGAAAAGGTGGGCGCCGTGAAGTATGGGCGGGGCAGGGAATTCTACGCAAGGATCACGGACAGGCTTGCCTCGGCCTATGAGCCGACAACGGCATGGTGCTTCTCAAGGACGGACGGGATGATCGACGAGTACGTGATAAATTACGAGGAATATGCCGGTATCGGAAGCGGTTCTATCGGCTACATCGGCGGGAACGTCTATGCCAACACCTTTGACATCGTCGATTATATCCAGCGCGTCGAAAAAGGAGAGTTCCCCGTTGTGGCGAAACGGGAATGCTCCATAAAAGAGCGCCTGCTCTATGATTTTCTCATGAAGCTTTTCGGGCTCCACCTTGACCTTGATGGGCTCGGCAGGAAATACGGTGAAGACGTTGACGAATACCTGAAGTGGGAGATCGCCTTTTTTAAGGCTGTGGGCGGACTGCAACAGCGCGAGCACATACTTTCCCTTACGAAAAAAGGTCAGTACTACTGGGTCATCATGATGAGAGAGTTTTTTATCGGCGTCAACAACTTCCGGGACTACTGCCGCGAGATCGCGCAGCTTTCCTCACATTCGCATTGACAATATCCCCAGTAATTAATACATTTATTCTTACGGAAGTGCCGAGGCGCCTGGTGGGTCTCCTGGTCTTCAAAACCAGTGTACCGGTGACGAGCTGGTAGGTGGGTTCGATTCCCATGCACTTCCGCCATTAATAATATCAATAACTTACAGCTCACAGTGTACAGAAATAAGTACAGACAAATTACTTCAATTTGACGATTGTGCCCAAATTGTGCCCATTTTGTGCCCGTGAGTGAATTTCAACATTTTCTTGATACAACTGAGAGACAAGCTCGCACGCCTTCCTGAGGTCCTCCTCGTTGATGATGTTGTATCTGTCAAAAACAGAGCGGGTTTTGTGTCCCGATATCTTCATCGCTACTTTTTCAGGTATGCCTGCGCGGACCATATTCCTGACCGCTGTCCTGCGGCAATCATGAAACAGCTTTCCTTGCAATCCTGTTTTTTCACAGGCTTTATCCCAGGATTTACGGAAATCTTTGATTTTTTCACCATCCCTTGAAAATACATAGGGGCAGTCAGGATAGCTGGTCTCATTATTTCGTTTTTGATCTAGGATAGACTCATACAAATCACCGACGAGATAAATCACCCGCGCCTCCTCGTTCTTGGTGGTCCCGGCTTCAAGAGTAATTTTTTTCTCAAAGATGTTGACGTTATCCCAAGTCAAGTTGATAATCTCTGATTTCCTCATCCCTGTAAAATAGGCCATCGTGAAAACAGGCTTGAGATAATCCGGCAAATTGTCTCGTAGCCTCACGTAGTCTTCATATTCGAAATAGCCCGTTCTAATGTTTGTCTCTTTCAGTTTTGGTATGTACGGGACGTGGATTACCTTTTGTGGTGTGTTTTGTTCTCCCAACCGAAACATTCTTTTCAACGCTGTAAGCTCTCTGTTGATAGTGCCGTTCTTGGCACCTTGTTTTTGCCTCATCGAGATATACTCTTTAACCGACTGCGTTGTGACGTTATTAGCTCTATATCCTTCAAAGTACTCTTTTAAGTGATTGACACAAATGTCTGCCCGAAACAGTGATTTTCGTCCGTTTATTTGATAATCCGTGAGATAATCTTTTGCAAGCTCATCGAAGGTGGTTTTTTCTAACTTCAAGCCCGGGAATTGCCCTTCTTCAATCTGCCCCTCTCGAAGCTTCAGGAGCCGTTTCGCTTTTGATTCCTTACTGGAGCGAGTACTTTCTCTATAATTTTTGCCGTCTCTATAAAATTTAATCCAATATGTGTCGCCTCGTTTGTAAATGCTTCCCATGGAATAAACCTCAAAAGTCATATACAGTCTTGTGTCTTTCTATGTAGGAGTCCATATCGCTTTGGTCGAGCAATATTCTTTTGCCATCACGCACAATTGGTAGTTTCCCAGCCCAAATCATTTCACGCAGAGCATTTACGGTCCTGCCCAAATAATGCGCTGCTTCCGGTATCGTATAGAGTCTCTTGTGAGGACCTCTGGGATTTTTGTTCTGCGCTTTTCTTTTTTCTATGGAATTGACAGACGGCGGCGGTTCATCTTCCGGGTGTGTTAAACCATCATCATCTTGTCTGTTAGCCGCCATTTCCTGCTTCCTTGTTAAGGCACTTGGCTCAGCTTTTTAAATTGCTTGCCAACCCGCCTTGCGTGTTTTGCCTGTGACAAATCTTTTGTTTCTGATTCTCACCTTATTTCCTTTTCTTTCTATCTCTTTCTCTCTTCCGCACATTTCTTATCCACTCACAAACAACCGTGAGCCGAGCCCCGAAGGGGCGAGGCACTAGCCTCACCAAGACATAAACATAAATCCCTCAACAACATACCAAGACACAAAAGCCTTGCTTTCACCAAGACCAGCCATAAGCACTTCATCAATACACCAAGACATTGCCAACCAGCCCGAACCGAAGGTGAGGGCATAATAGCAGTCGAGGACTGTAGAATAGGACATACCAAAGCCTGCGACGTATAGTCCATTCGAAGACCGCAAACGTGCACACAACAACCACACATGCCTAAATTAGCGCCGCCAATAGGTCGTCGCCCATCATCGCGCCGCCCACTTCCTGCCAGCCAATTCCCGCACAGCGCATTTCCGCACCAGCCATTCTCCACGCGCCCATTCCAACACCAGCCATCAAAGCGCAGCCCATCATCAGCCATTCTTACAGTCCCTCCGCAAACGACGCAAGCAAGCGAAAGCTGACCTTGCCCTTTGATTCTTCGCCAAACAGCGCTGTAATTTTCTCACTGAGCTTTTTTATTATTTCGCGATCCGCACAGCAAAAAATCACTTCATCGTAGCCGACAAAAACATCTTTGGAAAAATTAATAATTTCTTTTTCCCACTTCTGATTGACGACCTCGAACGCGCAGCGCCTGCCGTTCATCTCAACAGCCACATCCACGGCCTTCCCGTCCAGAAATGCCTCGATTTCTGCTTTGTAGCCTTGAGCAACGGCCCAACGGAATATTACGTCCTGAAAGTAAGCGTGAGTGAAATTACCCTTTCCCGGGGGCTTATTGACTTTCACTTTCAGGCTTTCCAGTAACGAATATCCATCGTCAGTCACACGGAGCAACGTGACCAAACCACCCCGACGATGCGTGTTAATCACGACCTTTTCGGCCAGGCCCGCACTAATAAGCTGATGGTGCAGCGAATCCGCTTTTGAAGCTGACAGCCCCAGCTTTGAACTTCTCTGGGCCACCCCAATGAATGGGTCGTTGGCAATATCTATTAGCAGGTCAATCCCATCCTTTGAGATGCCCTGCCACACTGAACCGTTCTTTTCTTTCTTCGGCCTTTCTTCGGCCTCTGCTCTTTCTCCTGCATCTTCTCCGTTGCTCTTGCGGTCGCCAGCAGCACCGCGAGCAACTCTGCCAGCACCGATGTGCGCCCTCGGGGTCCATTCGAGGCTCCTGAGCACCGGAGCCATTCTTCGCTCGATCTCGTTGTCGCTGATTGACTTATCCTCTTCGTATGGGTCAACCCTGATAAGTAGCGGGTCAGGACAGCGGCCAGCAAGCCGGACAATGGCCTCGCCTGGATTGAGCTGATAGATGACCTGCTGCTGCTCTCTGGAGAGCCCCAGGGACAATGAAGCGTCCTGTATATCTTTGCCATTGCTTAACGACATGCAGACTCTGGTGTAGGTATTTGATGACAACGAGTTTGCGAGCAGCTCCGGCTCCATCTCTGCAGCAATAATTCCCGCCCCGAATTCACGGACCTGGCTAATCAGGATGGACATGTTCGATATCCCCTGCTGGTAGGTTTCCCTGTAGCGGGGAAGTAGCCTTTTCGCTTCGTCGAACACCAGAATGTTCTCCAGGCCATGCCGCTCGCCAGAGGCGATTCTCTGCATGAGCATGGCGGTTAGCAGGGCTTCGGTCAGAAACGCCTGCATGTCAGGCTTCATGCCCGCAAGGTCGAGAACAACATTATTGCCCAGCAGCTGGGACAGCTTGAACCCGCTTGAGCAGTTCACTGTGTCGCCGATGGCTTCGTTAATCGCGGCCAACCGATTCATCAGCCTCTCATAGGACTGATAGATGGGTGACATGCGGGGAACCGGCCTTGCCCGGAGATATTCTGCCAGATCGAGGGGACAGGGGTATGCACCTTGCGCCTCGAACATTTCGTAAAGATTTATTAATGAGATGAGAAGATAGTTCTCGGTCGCCATGCCGCCGATAAATCCGTAGCTTTGAGAGAAGACGTAGGAGATGATACCCGCCCAGGTCCTCGGTGACAGACGCTCGGGCGGCTCAAGCGGATTCCATTTGAGGTCGCCCTTGCCGACCCTGAATACCCACACTCCCCTCCGGGCCAGGTGGATGAAGTCGCGCTTCTGGTCGAAATAGAGAACCTTCTTTCCCCTTTCCATTAAGGGAATTGTAATAGCGAGAATCAGGGTTGTTTTTCCGCCTCCGCTTCGGGCGAGGATCAAAATGTGCTGGACTGCTTCATGCTCATAGATGGCTACGAAGTGGCCTGTCTGGATTGCCCGCCCGAGAATGACATCTCCGGGAATGTCCGCTGTCAGACGGACAAATGGATCTGGCGCAAGAATATTCTCTATGCCCTCCAGGAGCATCATTTGCTGGAAATCCGCAACCTGTATCTGTTGAAGCTTGTCCTCTTTGGAACAGGAGCGATTTTCAAGAATAAGACCCAACAGAGCGCCGAGGACGCCGGGATCTTCTGTGCTGTTGCCTGCCTGAACCAGCCTGACAAGATCGTCTATATTCATTGCATCTCCTTTAGAACCAAGGAAATTCTTCTTTTGCTTTCTCCAAGAGGTAGTGGTCTTCGCAGAGCGTTCTCCCGTTGTGCCGATAGGTGTGCTTCGGGCACAAGGGCGCGCCGTCTTCTGCACAGAAGGAGAGGCAGGCGTTGCAGCAAAGCCTGCCGCAGCCGCACATCCCGGCCACATTCTCGCGACCCTTTGCGAGATGGCCGCAACCAAGCACGTAGTCGCGGGTCTCTACGACGGTGAGTATGCCCTGGTCGTCTATAGTGGTCTGGGTGCCATGAAGGGTGATGCGACCATTTTCTTCAGCAGAGCCGCCAAGGGTCTGGCTTTCGATTCGTGTCGTGACCCTGATTCTCCGCAACGCCTCAGCAACCATTCCTTTAAGTCTGTCTGGCATAACGCCCTCCTAACGAGGCCATTGCGGGAGTGTTTTGAACAAGGCGGCCCCGAAATCGAAAATTCCCGCGGCCAGCCGCAGGATCAGATAAAAAGCAACTATTGTGGCCGCGATCTTAATGAGGTTCGCCGTGATCACAGAGAGACGCATAGTCACACGGCTTACCGAATCCAAGAACTCGCTTATGCCCTTATTAGCATTCATTTTCCCCTCCTATGCTTGAGCCTACTCAAAACGCATTCATTCGCGTCATCACGAGAATATTTTTGCCCTCAGCATTTTTATTGTGATGCTGGACAAAAGTGAGCCGGGAAAGTCCAATTTCCAATACACGACAAAAGGGTAAAGATAGCCGCTGATGGCTGAGATGATGAGAGATGCCTTAAAGACTTGAGCTGTTGCCCACGGGTCGCCGCCTGCGAGCCACACGTAGATTAGATAATGCAGGCTGATGAGAATTCCGGCCATGCCGCCGTAAATGACACCCCTGATTGCATATATGAAGCCTGCAAATAAAAGGACAAGGATTCGGCAGATGTCGAACAGGATTTTCTGCATGGGATTCCATCCCCTCATAATTTCCTGACGAGAATGATGCTGGCGTCCGGCAGTGGCACCTGGAATATTTTGGGGTCGCTCCGTCCTTCCTGAAGGAGGTGGCGGATATTGAGAATCTCCCACATATTGGCGCATCTTAACCTCCATAAAATTTAGTTGGTTTCTCTGACCTGCTCAATCCCAAGGGATCAAGCCACAGAGAAACCCGATTCCTGCTCCTATCGTTGAGCAGGCCTTGAACGCAAGCTCTGCATCTGCTGTGCCGCTTCCACTCAAGAACGAGAACAAGGCTATCGGGGCCGCGATAATAAGCCCGGCCATGCCGCCGCAAACAGCACCCAATGCGGCACAACCGAGACCACGAAGCAAATAGACAACGGCGATGCCGAGCACCCACAGGCCTCTTGCTATTGTTAGCCAACACTTTTTCTCTGCCCAGGACTGATTGGGCGAAATAGGGGCAGCATCCGATATGGGCGGCTGCAGCCTTGCTGCATTGCTGCTTGCACCTCCGCCTCCAGGCGGCGGTGGAGGGTATTTCTGGTTTTCGGTATTTGTGTACATTTTATCCTCCGCAGAGTTCACAATTAGGGTCTTTTGCAATCATCGTGATGACTTCCGGGATAGCCCCAGATATTGAGAGCTGCCGGTAGTTCCAGTGCGCCCTTCGCCCTGTGATGAGGCTTACAACGCCAAAGCAGGCATAGCCAGAAATGATCTTCGAGATATCGATGACGCCAGGCACGCAGGCATTGATTTCTTTGTTTGTCACCACTTCGGGCATAAGGCAGGCAATGCACGGGCTCCCAGTGGCATCCTGGATAAAGACATAGCCTCTATCTGCGTCTTTGCTTACACCTGTTATAACCAGAGGAGTATTGCGTTCCCTGAAGAATTTTGAGGCATAGGCCCGGGCTGCGTCGTTGTCAACAGCGACCACGGAAACGCTGCAGCCAAGTTCCTGGCCGCTAGCAACAGCTTCCTCAAAGCTCATGGGAATTCCGACCAGAACAGACATAGCTGTTGCCTGGCCTGCAAGATTTTTGCATATCCTGATTGCCTTGTTTTTTTCCAGGTCTCTCACAAAGAATTTCTGGCGCGCGAGGTTGCTGATGTGCACGACATCTCCGTCCAGTATGGTGAGCCTGCCGATGCCCATCCTAATGAGGGCTTCGCTTATCTCCCCACCGAGGGCACCTGCTCCGACCATCACAACACTGGCACCTGCGAGCAGGCCTTGGGTTATGCCAGGGACCATTTCCTGCCTGCAAGTGGCGCTTATGCCATGGGCAGGCGCTACTCCAGGGGTCTCAATCCTAATAGGCTTTCTTGATATGAAAGGTGGTCTCATCTTTTTTCTCCACAAGTTTCCCGTAAATCCGGATAGAGGAAAACCGGTTTTTGATTGAGAAAAACCTGACATAGCCATCACGGGAAAAAATTCCGCCGACAACAGGATATCCGCCTCGCTCCAGCCTGTTCTGGGTATCAAGGTCTGTAGCTGATGGATTAACAGAGGCAGGGCCGGTACCAGGGTGGCTATGGAACCATGCGAGCAGCTTATGGCCATAGTCATCCAACGAGCAGAGAGCTTTACCAAGAGAGTCAGAATCTGCCCTCACAAAGACCTTTGACTGCTCTGAGACCTCAACACTAACCTGGGTGTCGATGATTTTCACCGGGCCAAAATCCTTACCAGTGGCTATGAGCATGTTCTCATCAGGACAGCTGGCCAGGACCCTGTGAGATTGGACAAGAAATAGAGAACTCACAATATACTCTGGAGCAGGATCACCCAAAATGTGGCAGAGATCCTGGTGAACACTAGAAAGCAAGCATGCCTTCTCGTAGCGGAGCCTTGCTGACTGCATGTCGTGACCGAGCATGTGCTCTAGAATGCCTTCTGTATCGGTCCGGAGCTGCTTCTCCAGAAAAGCTCGTTGTATCGCAACATTTATCAAGTTTGTATCCATTGGTCATCCCTCCTCATGCAGAGAGCCAGTCTTCAATGAACAAGATAAAGCTGTTTAGATCCTGTGGCGCGCGATTCCAATGAATGATAAACCAGTTATTGCCGCAAGGATGCAGGCAGGCATAATGCGGGATGTTGTCCGGAGGGTTCATCACAAAATACTGCCTTGAACCATCTGCCCCAACCCGAATATATCCAGGATAGCTTCTCTGCTTTGTTTGAAAAAACCCTTCCCAGCCGTCGCTTGTTTTCCTCCAGCCCCGGGATTCCATAAGGGGCGCGATGCCCCTTGGCACTTCTCGATAAATTTTCCCGGCGCTCATATCCGCAGGTGAGGCAAAGAGGATTTCTCCATCCGCAACAACCCCGAAAAGCTCGGTTTCTGGCCTGAATGCCTTTTCGCCTCCTCTGCTGAGCTGGTACCCCTGCAGGCCGATTTCCCGGAGTACATCGCAGGCGCGGGTGCCGGGCCGGACAGCCAGGTCGTGGCTGGCAATGTCTCTGTCTGTCCCTGGAACACGCACATTAATGAACTTCACTACTGTTGTCATGGCATTACCTCCTGTTATTATTTTTGGAAGTTTACCTGTCTCAGGAACCTCTGGTAGCCAGCGGCTTCCTATCCTGGTCATTTCAACAATTTCCTGTTTTTTCATGACCTCCTCCTTTAAAACTTTTTCTTGTACCTGGATTTTGGCGTGAAAGGTCTGCCAGGAGCTGCCTGAGGGCCCCTTTGTAATACCCTGATTAGATAAATTTCTTTTTTTATCTCCTTTAGCTCTCTGTAAATTCTTCCAGAGCCTGTGCTTCTATAACGTTTTTTCATGACTTGTCCTCCTTTCTGGCTAGCAGCCGATCCGGCAGAACATCGCCGGGATTGGAGAGATGCCTAAGCGCCCGCTATGCTTCCTGCTGGATGTTTTCTTTAATCCTGCCTTTGCCATCTTCTTGCCTTTGCTCTTCGTCGCGTTCATGGGGGACCTCCTTTTCTCATAATTCCAAAAGTTTGAACAAATGCTATTCTGTCAGTACCACAACAAATGCGATCTTACACGGGAACAGAACAAGAAATATGCACCCTGAAATCCTGTTAATTTCCAGTATGATAAAGTTCTTAAATATTATGGTGTTATTGTTTGTAGGTAATTAATATGGAAACTAGTGTTCACTTAATAGCTGATCTTGTACTTGCCGAGCGTGAGAAATCCAAATATCAAACAAAGGCATGCAAGCAGCTGCACACAGTGTGGATGGTGGGCTATATTGGCGGCGGGGATATTCCTACCTATGAAGAACTTAATGAAAAGGCGAGGAAGTATCGAATACAAAAAACCTGGAAGAACATGATTGGAGAACATGAGGTAAATACACATGACGAATTATTCCTAACCCTCGGCTATCTAGAGTGTTACAGACTGCATAAGAAAAAGAAGCCAACAGGAGGGTGTTTGGATCTTTACTTGGCAAAATTAGATTCAGAACCATTATTATTACTGCACCCGTGGACATCGGGCTATTATGAACAATATTGCCAACCGCCTCGTGATTCAAAGCTTATTGGCACAGACGCCGAGTCTTTGAGGCTTGTGATTGTAGCTCATGATGGTGAACGGGACGGATATGATTATACACGTAAACTGAAGAACGCATTAGGGTTTAAACGATTCAATTTACCGATCATTCGCTATCAAAGATTTAAAAAACAAAAGGCACTATATGCTGATTTTTATGATTCGAGAGATAAATTGGGCACTATCTTGCCAAAGGGAATTCACTATATTTATGAGGTCCTTCCGGCTGAACACCGTGAAAAGCACATGCAAAAACTTTTGTCATGCCTTGCTTTTGACCTTGTCGGCTATCGTCAATTGCCACAAAACTTCACTGATAAGGCAGAAAACCTTTGAAGTCGATGATGCAATATTTCCATTTCCGGTAATGTAGCTTGATTCCGCGACCCTTAATTCTTTCGATACTCTCTTTTACAGTTTCTGATGACTGTTCTATTGCTCCGATTGCTTTCATGATCCTGTCACGCTGCTTAATCCAATCTGGGTCATCTGAATTTGGTTTATCCATTCCCTCTTTGATGCTAATGGGCTCCTTCCAGACATCTCTCAGGATAAGTTCATAAGTACAGACTCTGCCCATATTAGTCAATAGCAGGACTAACAATTTGAAAGGGGCATCTGAAATGCCATCCTCTGGGTTTTCCCCAAATATCTTGGCCTCGTCCTTATCCTTATCTATCCATATGCTATAATGTTCCTTTCTCTTGCGCAGTTTTTTAACCAGAGTTTTATCACCAGAGAGTTTTTTGAATTTTGAACCAATGCCGATCAGAATCTCGAAGATTTCATTATTTTGTATTCCTAGGTATGCATCAATCAGCAAATGAGGCAAATGTTCTGCCAATGCAATCGGCACAGCTGGGTGAATGTTATACTCATTGGCAACTTTAAGTGTGAGATCCTTTATGCCCTCTACCCACTCTTTCTTAGACTGGTACTCACGAAATATAATATTGGGCAACACTTCATCAAGGACTATCTTCATTCCATTGGAAATGAGTAATTTTCCTGCTGGAGACGCAAACCCCAAATCAGGGATAGGCCCTTCTTGAATATTCAATCCTTTTTGTCCCTCGTTATCCGCATGACGTTTTTCGAGAATCTCCCAGATCACGTCGAAGAATGGCAGTTCTTCTGGAAATTCTCTTTCAATGATTGTTTTTGCGATTGATTTCGTTATTGCTTTTAAGTCGATATTATTTAAATTCTTCAATGTCATGAGCAGTAGGTCCGTTCAATCCGATTGGTTGAATGCATACCTGTTAATTTCATTAAGCCTTTCAATGGGCCGAGGATAAACATATCCAAGAAGCGCATTCCCAAAATAAAACTGCATAAATATTTTTAGTTTGTTTATAGAACTCAATTGTTTCACACTATCATTTATAAAGCCAGCCTCATTGTTTTTGATCAGCGCCGAAATAAGATATGTTCTGTTTTTTGTTATATCCATTGCAAACCTGTCAGCCTCAAATTCCATTTTGACAAAGTCAAAGTACAAAGTAAAGTAGTTGTTAGGGAACAAGCAAAGCCATGAAGCCAAATTGGCAATGAAAAGCGGATAGAGATTGTATTTTATGTGATAAAATTCGTGGGCAATCACAGTTTGTAATTCCTCATTGGAAAGCTCTTTGAGAATTCTAGCGTTGATTATAATTGCTGGGCGGCTGGAAAAAGGAAATATGAGAGAGCTTTTTATCGGAATCTCTGTTTTCTCATCGACAAGAACGCGAGGAACGCTTACTTTTAAAAAGTCTGCTGTTTCTTTTATAAAATTCTTCACCTGATTAGGAATTGATGAATACTCAGGAATAGTTATTAATCTTACACACTCCTTCATTGACACTATCATGTATGTAAACATGCTCAATAAAACAATTATTGAGGGCAATGCCAGAACAAATAATATGATGCCAGCAATGACCTTTGAATTAAAAGATACATATAGGACTAGATTAAAGGCTTGTTCAGAAAAGTTGAAAAAAATTATGTCGTTTTCTTTTAGGTAATAAAAAGCATCTATAGACACCAGCATTGCAAACCAATGGAGCACAAGCGAAAACGGGATTTGTGCTAAAACCAACAGCTTACCGATCAAATCTTCTCTTGTTGTTATTGACGTTATAGATGGCGGTCTAGGAAATACCTCCTGATTTTTTCCTAAAAGCTGATGCCATTTTGTAACAAAATTGATAAGCACGAAAGGCAAAACATTGAATGCACCTAATATACCCAAAATTAAAATAAATGCAAGATTTTGGATTAACTGAACGTGTAAATGAAGAATAGGTTTACAAGATATTAAAATGACAATTAGAAATAAAATTCCACATTGCCAACAAGACCACATGTCGTCCAGCGTCACCATAGCATGCTTCCATTTTGAATTAAAATCTTCTCTAGCAAATAATCTGATGAACCAAGAAACGATAAATTTCATCAAAAAAACGGTGACAAGAAATGCCAATAATTTAAACCCGAATATGTGCAATAAAATATAAAAAATGGCCGCTACCATTAAAGCCATTATTGTATGATGAGTTTTGGAGAGGACATTCCCATATGAAATCTTTTCAGTTAATAATTCATTATTAAGAATTGTTAAGAAATTATTTTCAAAATCACTAATTTTATGCCCATGCCAGTAGAGTCCATATATGAAATTCAATAGAAAAGCTAAGGAAAATAAACCCGTGAACAACACGATGAACGACAATAATATTTTTTCTGATCTTCCAGTGACTGATCCGGGTCCTTTGAAAGCAAATAGAAATAAGAGAACCAGAAAAAACATACCAAGTATAAGGCTCCAAGATATTGCCGCTTTTCCTTTCTTGCCAAGCTTAACTTTCATTTCGACTTTTGAGTAAAATTCAATAGGAGAAGAATGCCATTCAAAATAATAGCGAGATTTTTTTTCTGAAACAAAAGGTGTTGATGCGGAGAAAAGAGGTATATTATCGTTACCTTGATCTTGGCTGCTAAGGAATCTAGAATCATCTAATTCAAGGCCTTCTTGCTTTATAAAAGACAAAATAATATCTTTAATTTTTTGCTCAGAACCACGAACGAGGTAGATAGCCATTCTTTACATGCTCTCGCAAAAATTGGTTTTTAAACTAAGATTCTTTTATAGTAGAACCATATACTTAATGCATGACACTATGTTCTATAAGTTATTCTTATTATTGACAATAACCATAATTCTGTCAACCCTTTCTTTGAAATTGTCTATATAGGAGGTCTTTTATGGTTTTGAAACAGCAAACCCCGCATTCCCTTTATGTCACCATTTAATCCTTCCAAGCGCCCCATGACTCTATGAACTTCTATGATGAGGACTTCGGGGAAGAGTACCTGATGCGGCTTGAGATAGAAAAGGTCCTGAGCCAGAAGAAGGAAAAGGACCTCCTCGAAGAGCTTTTGGCCAAGCCTGAGCTAATAATCGGATTGGAGCCTGAAAAACCGCCTGAGCCTATTGCCGAGTATTTCACGGGCAAGATCGACAGCCTGAAGGAAAGAATCAGCAACCTGAACCAGGAGATTGACGCACGCTTCCAATTTAAGAAAAAATTTCTGCAAGAAATTGATTACCAGATTAGAGAATCCGCCTTCTCGCTTTCTCAATTTCACTGGCATAGTGTAGGTTATAATAAAGGAATTGACCAGCTCCGCTTGGCATTGCAACGTCAACTATCGTCCCTTCGCAGGGATAGAAGGGCCGTTGAGCTAAAGGCATGGGCAGACATTGTGAATATCAGAAAGGAGCTGCGAAGGACGCTTGAAGAGTACAAAGACGCGATCAGGCGGTATAGGATTGTTGAGTGAAGATACGATTTCTATGAACATAAGGTCTTACTAAGAGGATCGATATTACATTTTTAAATCAAGTTTTTTACTTGCAATGTAGAAGCACGAGTGGTAATCAATAGATGAAGGGGAACTTTGTTCTAAAAACTATTAGGCACTATACAACTCGATCGATACGTTAACACTTGAATGAGTGATTCGTATGTCAGATGAGGAATTCAAAGGACTAAAATACCTTACACAAAAGCAACGTTTAGCAGCCCTCGCCTTAAATATCTGTATATTTATAGCGTTAAGCGTATTCGTAACTGGTGAGGCTTTTCCTTCCGATTCAGGTAAGCGTTTATGGCTTTTGAGTGGCCTTGGATTTGCCTTTCTTACTTTATTGTCCGCTCCTTGGTTTCGTCCACCGCGTAATGCATTGGTTAACGCTGTTACCTCGGCGCTTCTCTTAAGCACAGTGGACTTTGCTGGAATACAGATGCTTAAAATTCCACTAGATATCTTTCGGTGGAGTATGGTCGGAGTAGCAGTAGCTACCGGCATCTGTGCAATTCTTGCAATAGTTTTTATTGATGTGGACGGCACTGAGCATCCCCATAAAAAACAAGCAGCCATCCTAGGTTATAGAATCAGTGACATTTTCGGAAAGGGTGAACTAATATTCACTCCCCCGGCCTTGATAAGCATACTTGGATACTATCAGCAAGCCCCGGTACAACAATTGTGGCTGTTTTTTGGGTGGGTATTTGTGGTCACAATAAAGCCCGTGGAACTTACCCTTCGTTTGATAGAAGAACTCAAAGGAGTCGCTAGGACCTCTCATGGTTCTGAAGTCCTCGGGGATATAACGCGCGTGGACAATCCCAACATTATCCGCGTTGCCTTGACCTCTTCAGAAAAATGGCAACCGAATACTGTAGCCGTGGCATGTCTGCCAAATGGCAACCAAGTAAATGTTCTTTGTTTATTCAGTCATATTGAAGAATCACAACTAGTGGGCACGGGCTTGTGTCACGATACTACAAAGTCCCCCATCGAAGGTTTTATGCCAGGTAAAGTATACCGACAAGTTGAAAATCTGGACGCTACAAGAATTATCAACGATCTTTGCGGATTTGATGGAGGAGCAAGCCTAGTCGGTTTTGTCGTGGAGGACTCTACTATTTCGATGATCAAGTTCGAGGTTTCCTCGAATATTCAGATAGAAGAAGGTATACTCATTTTCTGTCGGCAAGATAGACAAATAGTATTCTATCAAATACTGGATGCAAAAACTGCCGAGGAAAGCTTTGGAAGAAACCCTCGTGGCAAACATATCGTATCGGCAGTTCAGCTAGGCTACCTCGATTCCGCAAAGGGATTCGTGAAGTATGGATGGCTGCCCGCAATGAATTCACCAGTGTTTATACCCAAAGAACCCTTTACATTTGATATTACATCACCAAGAGATGAGGAGTTTATTATTGGTAAAGTTCCAGGATCTCAGATAGCAGTTAGGGCTAGCTTCTTTGAGATACTGGAATATCACACCGCTATTCTAGGGGTAACAGGTACAGGAAAGACCGAACTGGCTTTTGATATTATTCGACAAGCATTGTCGCTGGATACCAAAGTATTTTGCGTAGATTTTACTAACGAGTATAAGGCTAGATTGGCAGATAGCAACCCCCAACTTTTGGGACTTGATCAGAAGCATGCAGAAGAATTGGACCAGAAATTTTTTGCCGTGGAAACTGGAACATATGGAGCGCCACAGGAGAAAAAGAATCTCAAAGAATTCGTTGATAGTATCAAGGGGCCAGTTAAAAAGAATGTTGAAACTTTTTTATCTTCAGAGGGAAGCTCCTTGGGCATCTTCGAACTTCCCGAAATTACAAATACCAAAGCTACTCTTAGAGCGACAGAACTCTACCTGTCAAGTATTATGGAATGGGCACGCAATAACCGTCGTGCCCGCAGAGTTTTAATTGTTTTAGAAGAGGCGCATACAATAATACCTGAGACTGTAGGATCGGGTTTCGACTATGATACACAGTGGATCGTTGGCCGCATATCGCAAATAGCGCTACAAGGCCGCAAATACGGTGTTGGACTTCTTATGGTTTCACAACGTACTGCCCTTGTGAGTAAATCAATCCTGTCTCAATGCAATACATATATAACATTTTCCTTAGTTGACAAAACCAGCTTGGACTACTTGGCAAATGTTTATAGCTCAGTGCATGTCCAGAGCATTCCCAATCTTCGTTTCTTGGAGGCTATTGCTTATGGCAAAGCGATTAGAAGTGAACGACCTATCTTGATAAAGCTTGATTATATTGACGCAAAAAAAGCTGCAAGCGATGCCTTGAGTATGGCCAGTAAAGATGAGAAGAAAGAGTAAGATATAATTTACTATAAAATGATTTTAATAAAGTTTAGCATAGGGGGTGTAAAATGATAAGGCGATTCAGGGATAAACCCATTAGTAATCCATTGCGGGCGTTACAAATATGGCAAATATTAATTGGTAAAGCGCACAATCGGCAGATTCTAACATACGGCATGCTGGCCAAGATGCTTGGGCTGAAAGGCGCTGAAATATTAGCCCAGCCCTTGGGACATATCATGTGGTATTGTCAACAAAACAATTTGCCTCCTTTAACTATTTTGGTTGTTAATCAAGACACGGGCCTTCCTGGAAAAGGATTAACCGGCACTAGATTAGATGCTGATAGAGAGTCAGTATTCCGATATGACTGGTACTCTTTGGTGCCTCCAACGCCTGATGCATTGAGAGAAGCATATGTGGAAGGTGAGGGATAAGAAAGAACGGTGAATTAAATAAAATGCAGCAAACCAAACTCCAAATTGTTTACTGCCCGTACCTTTTTCTTGACCGAATCCGCTCAGTCACGTTCTCGGACTTAACAGTGCGGAACGTTGAAGACGCGCTTGCAAGGCTACAAGACAGTAACCTAAAAAAAAGCGTTCAAGCTCTTATGAATCAAAACAGAATCCTCGGAAAGCCAATTAAGAATAATGGCATCATTGAGATACGAGGTCGTGATAGTTTCAGCCCTCTAAAACCAGCTGAAGAAAAAAAGATAAGAGAACTTCGCTGTGCCCTCTTTCTCGCTGGAACGGCAGAATGCAACATAGATGATGGGGTAAACGCCGGACTCTATATGTTAACGAGTGAAAATTTTAGAATAGTATTTCAAAACTTTATCCTGGAAAGCCCTTATACAGGTTACACTTCCGGAAAGATTGTAAGAGTTTCAGATTCTGGCTACAAAATTTCGGAAATAACATATGAAAAGCCACCCTATGTTGTAAAAAACACTTTCTCATATGAGAAAAAATTCTTGAACGTATTAGAGCAACTTAGAAATAAAAAAAGAAAAACATACCGCCTTATTCTTCGAGCCACTGATGCTGTGATGAATGCATATGCCAACTCAGAAGATGTAAGCCACGATTCGCGTATATTAGAGCTATCCAGGGCATTTGAAATCTTGTTTGATTTACCTGAAAGAGATCAAAGAAAAATGTTTAAGGAGTTAATAGAAAAATACTGTGAACCAAAAGGAGAAAAGAAGAGAAGATATTCGTCCGAAAGACCGGGTGGGAAAAAAGTATCGGAGACAGGAAGCCGACAAGTCATGTGGGCGGATCGCTTCTACACGCTACGAAATCACATCATACACGGAGAGAACATTGCTGATAAGAGATATTTCTTCCATGGGCAACCGCATTTCCAGCTTGGCCTTTGGTTTTTCTTGGTTTCAGTAAAGCAAATAATTAATCAGTCAATTCAAAAGAAACTCTTCTATGATTCTATTAAGTGTGAATCTGGCAGATTAGTATATGATAATGGTCTCTTGAGAGCGGCAACGGAAAAGGCTGTCAAAACGTTGCTTAAAATGCGAAAGAAAGCATAAAATGGGCTATTTGTATAGGGGTGTTTCAAAAAAATTAGATTTAGAAAATAATGGTGAACTTCGTCCAAAAGGAAATCAGCATGAGGTCGCAGCCCGTCATGACGGTAAAATTCGATATAATGGGAGATTCACATATGGTGTATCTGAGAATAACGCTGTAAGGGCACATCACATTGAATCAGGTTTATATAATACATGCTATGTTTCAACTACGAAAAATAAAAAAAAGGCAATATGTTTTGCAACAACCGGGCTTACGGAAGAAGGCTGGGTTTATGTTATTGACGAATCGCTTCTTAAACAAAATGACATTGTCGCGAAAGAAGATACTGACCCCCAATACCCAATTGAAAAAGAAGTAACTCTCCGTTCTTTGGATAACGGTAATTTGTCATTTAAAATTGTTATAGAAAAATATGAAGTAGATTCATCTGGCAAAAGAAAGCCATAGCACCCCCCCCCGCAACAACGCAGAGCTGCTCGGACAGCTGCGGCTGCTCATCATCAATTAGCGTTTATTGCCCTGCTCCTGGAACATCAAGCGGCTACACATGCCATTATGGGACCCAGACCTGCACCCAGAGCGGCTGCTCCGACAGCACATGCCCGATCCATGAGGGCGAGGCCTGCACATCAACCGGCTGCGTGTGCGACGCCAGCAAGCATCTCGCGGGCACGTATCCATGCACCTGCGCAAGCGGCTACAGCAATTGTGATAATGACATGAGCAACGGCTGCGAAGTCTCGGGAACCTGCTGCACCAATGAATGCTCGACATCAGGGGCAAAGCAGTGCTCAGGCAACGGCTACCAGACCTGCGGAAATTATGATGCTGACTCATGCCTTGAATGGAGTTCTGTGACAAGCTGCGGCACATATCAGCAGTGCACGAACGGAGTTTGTGTGAACAAGGTTGCGCAGCTGACAATTACTAAAGAATGTGGACCTTATTGCTCGGCAATTTGTGGCGGCGCGGCATTCACACCGCCGAGCGGAGCGACAGCATTTTACTATTCAATAAAAATATCAGAAACAAACGGCGTTGGCGCAAGAGTAACACAAAAATGCAGAGATTATGCCGCTTGTGGTTCATATATAGCAGGACCAGCATCGCCTTATTGTATTTCATATAGCCCAGTGAAAACTATCCCAGCAGGAGGAAATGTTGTTATTCCGGGTGCCATATATTCATATTGTTATCCACGTGTTTTAACAGAAACATATTACATAACTGATGATAATGGTAACAGCTTCACGCAACCAATAACATTTACGCTAAATTGCTGATATTTTAAAAAGAAAACTATAATCCTATATCTGTAACATTTTCATTTAAGATTTCGAGATGTTGAATAGAAAATTAAAACAAAAATGATTTATTTACTAATAACCGCCAACACCAGCACTGCCGCCGCTTCCGCCAGCGCCAACACTGCCTGCTGCGCCGCTGCCGAACACGCCAGCTGCCGCGAGGCCGTAATAGACCGCACCTGCTGCGAGTATGCCCAGGAAGATTGTCGCCACTGGATGCTGCGCAAACCAGCTTTTTTCACCAGGAGCTTTTTCTTCTGTGGTTGCGTCTGTTGCCGTCTTCTGTTCTGCCTGCGCGTACTGCTTGCCGAGCTGCACGCCGTTGAATTTATAATTGCTCACCGATGAGCAGCCGCTGACGAACATAAATGCAACAATGAGAAAAAGAACAATGATCTTCCTATGTGATTTTCCTGAACAGATTTTCATGAAGCCCCCCTTAGTGTATGAATATTATTAGGAAATACCCTAGGACATGTTACCCCCCCCCCGATTGATGTCAAGTGGTTTTTTGTGGCTTTCAACATCACCCGCAAAAGACCTCCTTACATCTAAGGACCATCGCCTCGCAGCATTTTTAAAGATTAGCAGTTAATATTTAGCATGGCAGATCGGAAAACCCGTTTTTGTTCCAACTGTGGAAAGAAAATAGACACAAAGGCTGAGATATGCCCTAAATGCGGGGTAAGGGTCTCTGGAAGGCGAGAAAGATCACACAAAGAAGTTAAGAATTCCGGTCTCGCCGCCATACTGTCGTTCTTCATTCCCGGGCTTGGTCAAATATACAATGGTCAAATCGGGAAAGGCCTGCTGATGATTGTCGCATTGATAGTATGTATCGTGCTTACTATTGTCATAATCGGAATATTCCTTTGGTTAATTCTATGGCTTTACGGCATATACGATGCTTACAACACCGCTAGGCGAATAAATAGAGGCGAAATAAAACATGAAGATTAAAACATCATCATTGATATTATGCTTTGCTCTGGCATCTGTTATGCTTGTTTCCGGGTACTGAATTTGTGATGTAATGACAGAAAAAGAACTTATTATTTGTGGATTTTGTAAAAAGAAAAATCCAGAAGTGCAGTATAACATGAGTGGTAAGTGTATATATTGTGACAATATACTAAAGAAATTTAAAAATCAAAATGATGCGGATGAATTCTTAGCAGAAAAATTCCGGATACGTGTTGAATATCTTAGTGGTCATAAGAAATATTTTAACAAAGAAGAAGGTTTTTTAATTGGAAGAACAAATAAGTTGATATTTGAAGGCAAAAATACAAAATTCGATATACCGTTGTCAAAACTAATCATTAACGATATTAAATCACAATCCACAAAAGGTTTTGAATGGTCACTTACATTTGGTATTTTTGAAAGCTTTATTTCTAAGCAATTTATAAAGATACCATTTAAAGATGAAAACGATATCGTACACGAACCAGAGTTCAAAATACAATTAGATGAGGACATGAATAAAATATCAGAATTTCTATATGAAAATTATAAACTTACAAAAAACAAGAATAAGCAGAAATAATATAAATCTTTTCACCCGCAAGAAACGCAAAGCCCACATGCAGCACTCTTTAGTCTTTAGCCCACAGATTTTTCATGGATATAGAAAATATTCTGAGGAAGCTCAGGCCGATCCTCGGCTCCAAAATAGACCTGCTCTGGCTGGAATACCAGATCAATCCTGAAAACCGCAAGGAGATAGAGGGCATAGTTTATGGCCTTGCCGCAAAATATCTTCGGGACGACCTTGAGAGAAAGGAGATACTGCTTGTTCCGCCCCTTGAGGAGCTGTCTGCCGGCGACTATCCGCTGGCTATTGTTTCCTACAACCAAAAACTCCTTCACCAGTTCGGGCTGAGGGAAGATGAATGGATACAGCACATCGGCATATTCGGTAGGACCGGCAGCGGCAAAACCAATGTCGGGTTCCTGATTGTTAACCAGCTTTTCGAGAAGCAAAAGCCGTTCCTGATATTTGACTGGAAAAGAAACTACCGGGACCTGCTCAGCCTGCCTGGAACAAATAATTTACTTGTCTTTACACCTGGAAGAAATATATCGCCCTTTTTCTTCAATCCGCTTATTCCGCCAAAAGGGACAAGCCCCAACACCTGGCTCAAAAAATTGATAGAGATCATGTGCCATGTTTATTGGCTAGGAGAGGGTGTGGCCTATCTGCTCCAAAGGGCAATGGACAGCGTATATGAAAACACATCTACCATGCCGACCATGCTTGATGTCAAAACATGGCTGGAAAAGTACAAGGCAAAAGGACGCGAGGCACAATGGATGGATTCAACGCTCAGGGCAGTTGGCACATTATGCTATGGCGAGACCGGGAATATCATCAATTCAGCCAATCCAATGCCGATTGAAGAGCTTCTCAAGCAGAACGTCATTCTTGAGCTTGACGCCCTGTCCAACAATGACAAAACGTTCCTCATAGAATCTCTCCTGCTCTGGATACATCATTTTCGGCTGCAAGAGCCAGAGAGGGAAATCTTCAAGCACGCCATCATCATCGAGGAGGCCCACCATATCCTTCTCAAAGGCAAGGGTTCTAAAGAGACAATAATGGATATTATCTTAAGGGAGATCCGGGAATTGGGCGAGTCCATAACGCTGATCGACCAGCACCCATCACTCATTTCCATCCCAAGCCTTGGAAACACTTATTGCACCATTGCCATGAACCTCAAGCACGCGCGAGATGTCAACACAATAGCCGAGGCTATGCTTCTTGAGATAAGCGAGAGGGCGTATCTTGGAAAACTCGAAGTAGGAGAGGCCATTGTAAAGCTGCAAGGCCGATGGCCAAAGCCTTTTCTTGTCAGGTTCCCCTCCTTAAAACTCAAGAAAGGATTGGTCAGCGATGAACAGATAAAAAGGCAAATTCTAGGTGATTCCGCCCTGAACGAAGAGATTCCACTCCTTCCAGTAATATGCGAAGAGATTCCACTTATTCCGCCTCAAGGTAATATTGAAAAACAATATTATAAGAATAGTGAAATCAGAGAGGATGAGAGACGACTACTCGAAGACGTTATTCATTATCCTATATCGGGAATAGCAGAGAGATATGAAAGACTTGGTCTAAGCGTGCGGCATGGGAACAAAATCATAAAGGATGTTGTTGCGTCAGGCCTTCTATCTTCTTCAATAATCACTACGCCTGAAGGAAAGGTCAGATATCTTCAGCTAAGCAAAGAAGGCAAAAATGTTCTTCGAAAAAGCGGAATAGAGATCCCTGACCAGCGGGAAGGAGGGCCTGCGCATGAATACTGGAAATACCGGATAGCCGAGCACTGCAAGCAAATGGGCTATCAAGTTGAAATCGAGAAGCCGCTTGGCCAGGGCCAGGCTGTTGATATAGACGCTACTCATGAAGGTAGCTTAATTGCCATTGAAATCGAGACCGGCAAATCAGACGCGGTTGAAAATATCAACAAGAACCTTGAGGCAGGCTACGATAAGGTCTTCTCGCTTGGCCTAAACAAAGCCATCTCAAAAAGTATTCAAGCAGCCTGGAACAAAACTAACACCGGCAAAAACGGCAATGTCGTTATCCTGGATATTCGGAGTTTTATGAGGGAAGGGATTTCGGATTATATTTAAAGACAGTGAGGTCTTTGGTTAAATACAAGTTATCATGGGTCCCTGTAAACAACATCTAAAAATGGGTCATAAAATGGAAACATAGCTGGATCTTCTGACGGAGGCTCATCGGGCATGAGTTTTAGCAATTTCTTGAGTCCTTTAACTATCGAAACAGTCAAAATCCTTCTTGTGCTGTGAAGTTCTGTTGCGTTAGGGACATACGAATCATAGCCTCCGTGAAAGAGGCTATTTCGAACCTCCCACACCTTGCGAAAGTCAGCTTTAGTGAAACCTATCTGATTTACCATAAAGGTTTCAATTTTTTGCCTCATTCCTGGATCAATGATAGATACATATCCACAGTGTTGGCATTTTCTATTTACGCCTTCATTGCAGGGGAATTGGTCTGCCATTATTTCTAAAGATACACAAAATGAAATTACTGCATTTACGATATCTGGTTCTTGTAACCCTTTTCTGAACCAGGACATAATTCTTTTCTGGACGGAATCTATTTCTAAAGAAGAAAGTAGGCTGGTATTTATAATTGGAACCATAGGTCCAAAAGAGCGATATTCATCACTAAATGCTATTGTACGATGTTTCTTTACATCGGAGAAGTGAAAAACTAACGAGGGGCCTTTTAGAATAGTTATAGGATAACCAGATAAAAAAGTAAGTATATCTATAAAATGATAAAATAATTTCCTTCCTAAATCTGCCGGAAGTTTTGAATCAACATGATTTTCAACGGAATTAACTTCAAATTGCATTTCTAATTCGAATATTCCATTTTGTTTTCCCTGTTTATCAAACTGAGGTATCAGCTTAAGATTTTTTAACGATGAGTGAGGTGGAGATTTAGGAAACAAATCTTCATTTTTAACAAGGAAAAAATTTCCTGCAATTGTTGCGCTGAGATTCCAAACTTCCTTTTCCATATCGCCCTCTTTTAAGTAAGATAATCATATAATCGATTTCATTTACACAGGGGTTTCCAATTATTCTCAAAAGCACATTGGATATCTGTGTTGTTTTCCCATGACCTGATCTCAACATGTGTCAGGTGACAGCTTAAATCCTCCATGATTTTCGCGTCTGTCTTTGGATCGCAAAGCATCACTGAATAGCCGCCATTGAGTGGGCGCGCCGATACCTTGTAGTTGTTTTTGACAGATTGTACCCGAGGCTGATCAGGGTATATTTTTTCTAATAGGGAAAAGAATTGGTTGGCATCAAAATTATTTGGCACAGGCATGTTTTGCAATTGATAATGCCCTATAATTTTCTTTGAAAAATCGGAAAGCGTGATAGATGTGGCGGAGTATTCTTTTATTTGCCCTTCGCTATGCCTCGACACTAGGCCGGTATTCGCACAACCAAGAAGAACAATAACAACTAAAAAGATGGCCAATCGTTTCATATGAATATCCTCCCCTTTTTAAGGCCAGAAATACGCCCTGTCTTCATCGACCCCTGTATCAAGGTTCCAATTTTTAAGGTATATGTTGATTCCATCTGGATTTTTCTTTTCGACATCTACAAAGAGACGATCCCATGTATCAATAACAACATTAACTGCTTTGTCAAAGGCATCTTTCCTAAACGTGCCAGTTTTGTTTCCTGGCAGCATGACCTGTTCAATAAACTGCCGTCTTTCTTCGGGGTCTATATCCGCAGTTTTTTTATAAACGAGATTTTTCTCTTCTCCAAAGTGCCGAAAAACAGCCAACGGGTCAGCGGCAGAGTCTATGCGGGACAAAAAGTTTTCATGCCAGTTATCAGGATCAATTTTGTCAAACCTTTCAACAGCGGTAGGGTGGCTGGCCTTAAGTGTTTCCGTCCACAACGCCTTGAGGTTAGGGTTAATCTTATCTTTATCATCCGGGTCTGAGCACATTTTAAAAAGCCCGACATACTCAGCATATCCGAGTTCAACTTTCTTGATTTCGTTGAAGATATAGCTGTCCTGGATCATCTCGCAGTGCCGATGTTCACCAGAATTGAAGATGTAAGGTCCAACTATAGCCTGCACTACCGGGTGAATTACTGAATCAGCGACAATGTGTGTAGTAAAGCCGCAGAGCCAGGCAAGACATATATCAAAGGCATCACCGTTCAAGCCGAGCAGGCTTTTTATGCCATGGCCAATAAACTCACTAGTGTTCTCGTAATGCATCCTGTCCGCCCAGCTATGGACCCTCAAGAATCCACCCAAAAGCTCTGAGAGATACGGGTAGTCAGGGCCAACAGCACCAAGGCAAATAAAATGGTTCTGTTTAAGGATCTTAAAAAAATACGGATGTTTTTGTGGAAGACGATTATATATGTCTAAAGCCTCTTCCACAACCATCCAATGTGTAAACGTCCCTGCCATGGCATCCTCCTTTGTTTATATATTATTGCCAAAGACCCTTTTAGGAAGTCTGCAACTTTTTTACTTCCAATTTCTTAGCCTTCCTTATTTCTTCTACAATACTGAGGCTCTGGTTCCAAAACCCAGACCCACCGCTTGATAATAATCCAAGGATAAAGCAGCTTGGCAAGCCTATTACTCCTGGGGTTTTAAACATGGCCGCTAGCAATGGCTGAATTTGCTCTTGTGCGATAAATGCGATTAAAGTTCCCACTATGGTTGAAAGCAGGTACAAGGAAAATCTCCGCCATCTTTCCTTACCGGCATCTTGCTGTGCTTGTGCGAGAAAAGGAACCATACTTTTGACAATTTCGACAACCCTTTCGACTGATAAACTCATAGCGCCAAGCAACGCAACTATGCTTGCGATATCTATTGTTCCCATAAGACCCTCCTTTACTAATATTTATTGCCAAAGATCCTTTGCCTTAGCGGTTTCTATGGTATCCTGGAGACCTTTTTCAAGCTCTGAGAGAAAATCAAGCCCTGTCTTTTCCTCAATCTCCCTGATGGTCACTATGTATGTTGGCATATCTTCGGTGTTCAGCTTTACGTTGGGCATGATGAAGGCGATTGCCTCATTTTTCTTCGGGTCATAGATGATCTTGTAAAGATGGGTTGGCACTGCCACCTTGTTTTTTCCGATTGTCTTTTTTGTTCTGCCTTCATAAATGGGGCCGGTGAAGATGTAGAGTTCGCCCCTGTCAATCGCCCAATTACGAACGTTTTCTTCGAGGATTCTCCAGATAATCTGGTTCATGGGAGGATTCTGGGGAACCATGTTTGAGAGGTAGAAGCACTCTATCATTGCCTGCTGGTCCCACTTCATATCAGCCGCCGGAGCCATATGTCCCCTGTCATAGCCACTGCCTTTATAGTCTGCAAGCTCTGCCCGCTCTCCTTTTTGCAGATCAGGATCTGGCCTAAACTTATCTCTTTCAAATTCCTTAGCGCTTGCTTTCTCGGCAGTGAGATGTTCTATAACCCAAAATGGTGTCTTGTATTCTGGGCTATGAGATAACAGGTGCCCAGTCCTGCAAAGGAATTTGCCATCATAGCCCGGCACGCCGAGCTTTGCATACTCTTTGCAGTCTTCAAGCGGCCCGGCGAAGACGAACGCCGCACTGAAAACAAGTAAAACGAATATTAGCGGAATATATTTGGCTTTACTGAACATATGTCCTCCTTATATGTTTATGCGCACTAAGCGCAGCTATCTTCTTGTAATTGCAGAAATAACAGAAGCTTCCCCCTCTATAAGTGATTATATAAAGCCACGGTAAGAAGTCAAGAAAAAAGGCAAGCAGGTATAGCCCGTTTTGGGGGGATGCTGAGAGAGCTATACCGTGGGTGCTTGCCTGTAAAGTTTGCCAAATTAACGAGATTGAAACATCCCCAATAACGCTATACTACCAAAACACAACCAAACAGGCAATAAGAATTTTCGGTTCTTTATGAATTTTTATGGCCAAGGGCTTTTTTGAACTATTGATTTTCTCGTCGCTGTTTGGCGTACCACCTTTCAGGCGGCAATCGTCGGCTCCAAACGACGCGTTTGACCAAGGACGGTATTCCTCCGGCGCAAACCACAAGGTCTAATATCAAAGTATTAATTATTGCATGAAAGGAAAAATAGGTTGACAATGGCGCGGGAAAAGTATATCCAGTGGTTGTGGAGCGGATTGCCGTTAGTAACGAGAAAATGGATAAAGAATGCCTATGGTTTTGCTGCCTTTGGTTAATGAAGAACATGTTGTATACGGCAGGCTTAGGTAGTCGATGAAAGAGGACGAGTTGTATCTGCTAAGACAGAGCACTCTATATGCCCGCCATACTGAGTATGAAGCAATGATCGGGCAGATTGATAACTACACAAAGCTCTCAGGTCTCCCGATTAGACTTGCTCTTTTTACTTCGAGCGTTGACCCCAGTAGGTTCTTCTGCGATGTTAGTTCCTCCGAATACAAGATTGTTACCAAATATTCTGCAGTTAATGTGTTCATAGGCGACCTGCATCGACAATACGGCAGAAAGCAGCGGCATTCAATTAGCGGTGATTTCGTTTTATTCAGACACGACAAGTACAACGTCTATTTCTTGCTTACCGATGAGGGCACGACGTTTTTCGAAGAAGGAATTCTCAAATATGTTAGGTCGCGGTATCCACGCCTGACGCTTCCGTTCTTCTACTCATGGGAAATTGAAATGATGCTCAATCGGCTGGCAAAAACACGACCAGAAAGTCGAATAATGCTGACCAAGATATCTAAGAAGTCGAGGTTGATTGCTGGGGAATCCAGAAAAGAGAAAGAAACTGAGTTAACTTGGACTGATCTCTTTTACCGGGATGTGTTCAGACAGGTTAAGCAGACTGATACCTGGATAGAGAAGGTGTATTTTGATTTAATGACTGAGGCGAGGCCTGGAGTATCTAAGTTCGGGTCAAAAACAATGAGCGGCTTAGTATCGAGGGATGGAGTTTTTAAAGTCGAGTCGGGATTCAGGTTATTATATGACACAGTGCTTGACCAAGCGATCGAGATCTTCTCGCGGCGAACCGAGCAGTTAAGTAACCGAGCCCGCACAAAGGACACACAGTTTAAACCGAAACCTCTTTTCATCGAGTTTGATGAACCCGTATTCCATGACAAGGAGCAAAACCGGAGGCTCATTGAAGTGATAAAGCATTTATCGAATTCAGCGAGATCGGTGATTCATGACAACCCCTATCTTCATGTGAGCGTTATAGATTATATGGATAATTCAAATTATGAGGTTTGGGTATTATCTGATAGTCGCATCTCCATTGTTCCACAGACCATCTGCACCATGCATTCTTTAAATCGCTTCTGCGATCATATTTCAAAAGAGTTTCAGGAGGGGATGGTAAAGGATTCAAGAGAGATGGGAAACTAAGTGGCAACAGACGAACTTAGAGCAAAGATTGTCAAATATCAACAGGAAGTAAAAGAGAAGGCTGATTCTTATGAAAGAACTATACTCACTATTATTTGCTTTGATTCTGCAGTTCGATGGGACGCTGCAGTAAAGGACTATTTTGTGGGTTCTCATTTCCTACCCTGCCGTCGGTTGTCAAAGGTTGGTGCCAATGGAAACGTTACTCCAGATGTGGTTGTTCAGCTGTCCGAGCATAATGGCATAGTTGGTGAAGTGAAAATAACTGCCAGCACCGAGCGTGACTTTGACAGGGCCTTTGAGCAAATGCAGAACTATGATCAGGAGCTGAAAGGATGGAGAACCGAGGATGAAGCTGTAGGAATGCACGACCTCGCCCTTTTGGTGGATGATTTAGAAAGAACGGCGGCTAAGAACTATTTCGGGAGCAAATCGTTCGAGAGGAACTTTACTCTAATCGCATGCGCAGTTCAACGACGCGCCAAGGAAGTATGCAAAATAGAGAAATACTACGGTGCCTTTTCGGATGAGAGAGTTGAACAAAAATTGGCCGAGCCTGTCCCCGTGCCCTTAGAGGAGCTAATAGGTCAAATTTCGGCAGTCAAATTTTACGATACGCCGCCTCCAACCGAATACACAATGAATATTCTTTGGATGAATGTATTCAACGAGCTCAAGGAAAGAAATGGCGAAAGGAAGGACAAATCGCTGACTGTTGAGTGCAAGGAGATTACCAGGATGTTGTGTGAAAAGTTTTCGTTTGAACAACAAGACGAACGACAACCGAAGATACCAAAAGAAGCTTGGGTTAGGGAAGCCTTGGACGCTTTAGTGTCTATACAATATGCCCAAAAAGACCCGGTCGATGGCAACAAATATTACATACAGTCATATCAAAAGAAGGGGGATATGCTGGCTGTGTTCAGCAAGAAGCGATTTGAAGCTCTCCTTCGCGGAGAAAGGAGATCGATCAGTGGAAAGCAGGAACATTTGTTTGAAGTTTAAGAGTCAAGACTTTCCATCAACAATCTGCAATACATTCAACCGCTCAAGAGTAAGAAGTTGTAGGTGCCAACAGCAATTCCTGAAGACCCCTTTTTCTAAATCTCCAAATAAATATTCTTAAAAAACCGGCTGTCATCGCCGCGCTTCCTGTCTCCTAGCTGATTTCCTTTCCTGAAATCTTCGAAAAGGCCGGATTCCAAGAAGCTGTAATAGGAATCAAGGCCAATGATAACGCTGTCAAAAACTTGGATGCCCATAAGTTCGCCGCACACATAAAGCCTCTGTGTTAAAATCTTGTCTTGCTCTGATGGTTCGGTAGTTCCGCTGGGGTGGTTGTGCACAAGGATGATGCCGCAGCTTGAGCACAGCAGGGCAGATTTAAAGACTTCTCTTGGGTGGACGACTGTGCACTCGACGGTTCCTGATGAGACCTCCTCGCAGCTTACAATGCTATGATTTGTATCAAGGTGGACGGAATAGAATCTTTCCCTGTCGTTGTTTTTTATTTCGCTCATAAACTGGTAAACATCCGTTGGTGAATGAATCCTGGCAGGCTGGTAATCGTCAATCCCCTCCCGTACTAATTTCAGGCTTATTTTATATCCCCTGTAGGTCTCGCCGTCGAAGAATGAATGCTTTTTTTCCATCTAAATCAAAAAAATTATGATTACAATAGGCTTTTATTATCATCAAGCATGCCTTGCATCTCTTGCATCTGATATTAAGGGTATAACCAGCATGAAAGAGGGGAAACCCTTTAAAAAACAATCACGAATCAATTACATATGACAGGCGATGGAAAACACAAACCGATTATATCTCAGCCGGATTTCCTGAAGGAGTCATTTGTTCCGTCCCCGATTATGCGGCGAGAAAACCAGTTGGCGGAAATCAAATCAGCCCTTATCCCCTTTGTCAGGATGACAAGGCCGACGCATATCTGGATTACAGGGCCTTCAGGATCGGGCAAGACCCTTATGGCAAGGCACACCATGAATTTTATGGGCGAGAGGCATAATGTCAGCACTTTGTATATAAACTGCTGGGAGCATTGCTCACTGCATTCAATAATGGACAAAATCATGAGAGACTTAAGAATGCTTGGCGCTGAAAAAATCAGCACTGTGTTTAAGCTGGAGTGCTTCACCCGATATCTTGACAAAAACTTTGCGACGCTGGTCCTGGACGAGATCGACCAGCTGATGCCCAAGGACAGGAACCTGATTCTCTATAACCTCTGCGACATGAACAAGCTGAGCCTGGTGTGCATCTCATCCAGCCGCAACTGTTTCTTCACGCTTGATGACAGGATACGCTCCCGGCTCAACCCAAAGCTGATTGAAGTGCCATACTATACGACAGAAGATCTCAGGCATATCCTGCGGCAGAGGGCAGAGGCGTCCCTGTTCCCGGAGGCCTGGGACGATAGTGTCATTGAAAAGATTTCTGCCCTGTCCCGGGGCGATGCCAGGGTGGCCATCCGCACTCTATGGAACGCAGCAGTCTTTGCACAAAATGAGAACTGTCTTGAAATAAAGCCGCTGCATCTCGATAAGGCATGGGTCAGCGCAAAAACCATAAAGAAAAGCGTTGTGTTGAGCGCCCTCACTATACACCACAGGCTGATTCACCAGATCGTTGCTGAAAACGCCGAAAGCGGAATCCTTTCCAGGCCCATATGGCAGCTCTATCTTGAGCGGTGCAAGCGCAAGAAGCTGCAGCCGGTAGCATCCAGAACATTTTCATTATACCTGAAGCAGCTGATGACAAAAGGGCTTGTACGATGGGAGCGCGCAGCGATAAAGGGCAATGTAAGGATACTAAGGCCTGCTGGAAACGGCAATGGCAACGGTTTTTATTGAGCTGGTAGCTATGCGCAACGAAGAAGACGAAATTGCAGCCAGAATGCCCAAATGGGCGAGGATACTGGAGAAGGCTGCTGTTAAGAGGGCGAAGACCCATGAATAGGCTTGAAATGTTTAATCATGGGTCAACCATAAAAGATAATTATAAAATAGGCTATTAATAGGATTGCGGGCAGACTTATATGATAGATAAGAAGCATGGTCCTTACGGGCTTGGATTCAATTTTTCCCGATTTAATTGCGTCATCAACCATTGAAAACTGTTTCCAGCCCAACTCCTTTTCTATCTCAAGGATTCGATGTAGCTTGGTCTGAGAAATACTCCTGTGTCTTTTGAACCACATATGTACAAGAATACTGCACATTATTACAAAGAGTATGACAAAAGGAAACAGGTATAAAAATATCCTTCTATCTCTGCTCAAAAGACCGAAGGCCAAACCGATAAATATTAGAACTCCGGTTTGAGTCATAGTGCCAAACCGCATAGTCAGGTCATCGTAGTGCCGTATCATTTCCTGGGTTGCCTGATATTCCTTTATCAAAAATTTTTCTTTTTTCTGTTCAGAACTTGCCATTTCTTCCTATTCCTTTTTACTAAGGTGGAAACTAGCATTAGTAATGAGAGTCTCTACAATTTCCAGTGCTTTCAATACATCTGCGGGTGTTATTTCAAGTTCATTTCCTTGTTTCTCATAAACCCGGGCTTTTTCAATATATTTCACATCAATAAGGCCCAAATTATGTGTAATAACATGTCTCTTTAGAAACTGCTCTTGAAGAAATAACTTGTTTTCCTGGCTACATTCAGCAAACAAGCCCAGGGCAAGATCTCTGGAAAAAAAGAGTTCTGCCCCTTCGAGACGTTGAAAATTAGTTTTAATCTTTGTGATTCTGCTCTCAGCATCTTCTTTGTTGAACCTTTTCTTGATTTCGTACTGATAAATCTGCTTCAGAAAAGCCTCAAAAAGGCTAACTACATCCTCAAGAGCATTGCCTATCATTTGGCGGCCTACATCTGCCCCCTTTTCCCTAGCAATTCTTTCGCATTCTTCAATTAGCACCCTGATGATATTGGCGCTCCGATTCAGGTGCTGGAGCAGGTTGCCTTCTCCGCATAAAGGACAATGAAAAGATATTCCATAAACCGCATAGTTAAAACTGCAAGCATCGCAAATGACAGTTCGTTTTAACTCCTCCTCAACATAATGCCGCACGCTAGGAAGAGATCCTGGCTTGAAAGAAACGCTGATTGAAAACATGCCTTTCGGTGACGATGATGTTGGCCTGAATGCTTTCCCCATCATGTCCTGGAAAGTTTTTGATACATCACGGAAGATCATTGATTTTACCCATTCCATCTGGCTTTCTGTATGAAACTGCTGCATGTTTGCAGATGTCCCGCAATAAGGACAGGTCAAATCTATTTGTGAAAACTCGCTTGCTTTGCTCGCCATTTCATCTGGAATAGTCGTGCTGATCTTGAAGTACTTTGGTTGACATTCGTCGTTCGGACATTCACGGCCAATCATGCCATCCTGATCTTTTTCAAGGGGTATGCTAAATGAGTCTTTTCCATCCTCTGTTTTCCCCGTGCGGTATTTTTTCATATCATGAAAGATATCCATCACTGGTCCTTTGCAGAATTGGATATTTTTTTAAGCTGCCTTTTCTGCCCAGTCTTTCGCAATCATTGTTGCCTGTTCGAGGACGGTTTCAGTCGCCTTCTTCTGCTTGTCTGGCGGGTATCCGTATTTTTTCAAGACCCTTTTCACCATCACCCTTAACTGTGCCTGCGCACTTTCACGCAGGGTCCAGTCAATGGTAACATTTTTTCTGATTGTGTTAGCCAGGCTGCGGGCAATGGTCCTCAAGATTTCATCGCCGAGCACCTTTACGGCGCTGTCATTTACCTCAAGGGCATCGTAGAAAGCCAGCTCCGCTTCCGTGAGATTCAGCTTTTCACCACGCTTGTTCGCCTCCCGCATATCCTTGGCTAATTTTATCAGTTCTTCAATGACCTTCGCGGTTTCAATACTCTTGTTCTGGTATTTCTTGATGGCTTTTTCCAGCATTTCTGCGAATGATTTTGACAGAACGAGATTCTTACGCGACCTTATTTTTATCTCGTCATTAAGAAGCTTTTTCAAAAGCTCAAAGGCCAGATTCTTATGCTGCATGCCCCTGATCTCATCGAGAAACTCATCAGAGAGAATAGATATATCGGGCTTCTTGAGCCCCAAGGAGTCGAAGATGTCGATTACCTTGTCAGAGACGACGGCCTTGGAGATTATCTGCTTTATCGCTGAGTCAAGCTCTTCTTTGCTTTTTCCCGCTGTTATGGTTGTCTTCACAAACTGGGCCTTGAGAGCCTGGAAGAACCCGACATCATCCCTGATCCTCAGCGCTTCTTCGTGCGGAACAGACAGGGCAAATGCCTTAAGCAATTCCACGGTGTACTTAATGAACCTTTCGCGCCCGTCTTTTTGTTTTAATATAAAGTCCATTGTGGAGGCTATCACAGACATTTTTTCCGTTGGCCCGGCAGAGAAGAACTTTTTATAATCCATACCCTTGAGGAGCGCACAGATGATCTCATACTTTTCAAGCATCACCGCAACCATTTCTTCCTGCGGCACGCCTGTTTCCTTTTTGTCCCCTTCTGTATATTCTGCAAGCGCCTTCTTCAGGTCGTCTGCTATTCCGATGTAATCGACAATGAGCCCGCCCGGCTTGTCCTTGAAAACCCTGTTTACCCGGGCGATTGCCTGCATGAGGCCGTGGCTGCGCATTGGCTTGTCTATGTACATTGTATGGAGATTCTTTACGTCAAACCCGGTCAGCCACATATCCCTGACAATGACGAGCTTGAGTTCGTCGCCAGGATTCTTCATCCTTTCGCCAATATCTTTTCGCCTTTTCTTGTTTCTTATATGGTCCTGCCAATCTGTAGGGTCACTGGCAGAGCCGGTCATAATGACTTTCAGGAATCCCTTATCATCGTCCTTCTTATACCATTGAGGCCGCAGCTTGATAATCTCATTATGCAGGTCAACGCATATTCTCCTGCTCATGCAGACAATCATTCCCTTGCCGTCAAGGACGTTAAGCCGCTCTTCAAAGTGGCTCACAATGTCCTTGGCAATTCTTTTTATGCGCTTCTCGCTGCCGACAATTGCTTCGAGCCGCGCCCATTTGCTCTTGAGTTTCTCTTTCTTCTGGACCTCTTCGCCTTCTGTGACTTCCTCGAATTCCGGGTCTATCTTTGGCTTTTCCTCGGGCTTTAGCTCAAGCTTTGCAAGCCTGCTCTCATAATAGATCCTCACTGTCGCGCCGTCATTGACTGCCTGCTCCATGTCATATATGTGGATGTAATCGCCGAATACCGCCGGGGTGCTTCTGTCGGCTTTCTCGATAGGCGTTCCCGTGAAGCCTATGAAAGAGGCCTTGGGCAATGCATCCCTCATGTGCCTTGCAAATCCGTCTATGAAGTCGTACTGGCTCCTGTGGGCCTCGTCAGCTATCACGACAATATTTCTCCGGTCAGACAGCATAGGGTAGGTGTCGCCCTTAACCTCTGGCAGAAACTTTTGAATCGTGGTGAAAACAACCCCGCCTGACGCGACTTTCAGATACTCCCTAAGCGCACCGCGCGTCTCGGCCTGGACCGGCTTCTGCCTCAGCAGTTCGTTGTTTCTGCCAAAAGTATCAAAAAGCTGGTCATCTAAATCGTTCCTGTCAGTGAGCACAACAATTGTCGGGTTATCAAGCGCAAGAACAAGCTTTCCCGTGTAGAACACCATGGTAAGGCTCTTGCCTGAGCCCTGGCTGTGCCAGACAACGCCGCAGCGCCTGTCACCCTTTGGCCTTGATGCCTCGATAGTCGCCTCAATGGCCTTGTTGACCGCATAATACTGGTGATAGCCCGCCATTTTCTTCAAAAGTTGATTCTGCTCTTTCTCAAAAACAAAAAAGTGCCTCAGCAAATCAAGAAATGTTTTCTTCCCAAACATGCCTTTCAGGAGCACTTCCATTGACTTGCTCCTGGTCTCTGAATCTATTTCTGTCCCGTCGATTGTCCTCCAGAGCATGAACCATTCTTTATTGGAGGTGATGGTCCCGGCTCTCGCTTCCATGCCGTCGCTTATTACCAAAACACTGTTCAGGCGAAACAGGGATGGAAGCTCTTTCTTGTAAGTTTCAAACTGGCTAAAGGCTGTCCATACGGTTGCATTCTCATCAGCAGGATTCTTTAGCTCAATGACCGCGAGCGGCAGGCCATTGACAAATATGACCACATCCGGCCTCCGGTTGTTGTTCTCTTCAATCACTGTGAACTGGTTGACTGCCACAAACTCATTATTGCCAACATCATCAAAATCAAAAAGCCAGACCTTATCCCCGACAATGCGGCCTTCCTTGTTCCGGTATTCAACATCAACGCCGTTGACAACCATCCGGTGAAAGTGCTGGTTATTGACAATCAACTCCGGGCTTTCCACCCGAAGGACTTTCTTCACTGCTTCTTCCCTTGCCTCTTCCGGAATTTTTGGATTTATTCTCTCAATCGCGCTGCGCAGCCTTTCTGTCAGCACAACATCAGAATATGAGCTTCGCTCAGGCTTCACGCCATCAGGCGCAGGAGCTATGTCCGGGCCATACAGCGTTTTGTACCCCAGCCCCGACAGTATCTCCAATGCCGCGTCTTCAACCTCTGATTCGGTTATTATTTTTGTCATGTTATGACCTCAAAACCTGATACCCAGTATGCCTCCATCCTCAGTTGCATCTGTAAAAACTTTTCTCACGTATGAGCTAAAATCGAAATCTTTGCTGAAATCTTTTTCTGGAATACCATCCGAGTTTAGGGTGCAGATATATTGGAATCCTCGCTCTTTAGATTCCTTTGCCGCCAATTCCAGTGCCAGCGCTTTTTGCCTTTCATCGACATCAGCAAAAATGATACTATCGTGGATAAGAAAAATTGGCGAACATGCCTTTTCTGCCCACATTTGAGCAAGCATGAGGTCATAACAGAATATTTTCATGTTTCCAATACCATGACTTCCTGATCGCTCTATTTTTACGTTAAATTTATACCCAGTCGGGGAGGCATCTATAGAGAATATCCCTGGGGAGTCGTAAAGAGCATTTGAGTTTGAGTTAAAAAGCAGAATAGCCTGCTCTTTTTGATTTTTTCTTTCGTTCAAATCTGTCGTGGCTTGTTGCTGCAAAAGCGCTTGTTCTACTATAACCGCATTCTTCCCCTGCTCAAATTTCTTCAGGTTTTCTATTTTTATATCGAGGTCTTTTATCTGGGCTATTGTTTCTTGGTGCTTATTTTGCAATAATAGGATTTCATCAAGTGCCTTATGTTTTTTGAGTATTTGCATGAGCTTAGCACGCTCTCCCGAGAGCTTGCTTATCTCTGTCTCTCTTTCCGCTATGTTCCTTGTGAGGCGCTCCATTTCCTGTGTGAGAAATTCTTTTCGGTTTGCGACAACTTGTTTATGAAATGAAAGGACATCTCCAACCCGTTTTGTTACCGAGCCCGGCATTATTACACCCGCTTCCGTAAACATCCTTGTTATGTCTTCAGCTTTGGCTTCTGCTTCTTCCTTTAAGCTTCTCTCGTAATACTCAAGAATTCTCCTGTCGTTTATGTTAAGGTTGACTAGTTCGTGGCTATGGAATGTTAGCTCATTTGTCTCTTCCTCTATTTTTTTATATTGCGGATGGACATTGAAATTGTTTAGTTGCTTTTCCTCGCTCCTGGCTTGTGACTCCAGTCTTATTTTCAGCGCGTCCAACTCACCTATCGTACCCATGAGATTTGCAAGCATTCCTGTTTTTGCTTCTTGTTTTATCTGATTGATGACCTTTATTCTGTCCTTAATTACTTGCCATTTTGCTGCGTATCCCCAGTTCAAGTCGAGCAGAAAAGCATTGTTAACTTGTTTATCCCATTCCTGTTGACTTTTGTGTTGCTGGAAAGGATTTAGAAAACCTCCTCTTGCTCCATTTCTTCTTACAAAATATGAAATTATGCTCCTGAATGTCGGGGCATAATTAAGATCTGGATAGGAGAGTTGTAACCCAAACATGAACAGTCCTAAAACCTTATTCCAGTCTCTTGAAGACATTATTTGTTCGTTTGTTTTTTCGTCATTCTCTGGTTTTAAAGGCCAGTCAGAACAGTCCCCATCAATGATCACTTTGTTTTGGTCGGCAGTGTTCCTGGTAATTGAGTACCTCTTTTTCCCAATATCCAGATCAAGCGTAAACGACCAACCATCGAGTTGTTGCTTGCTTAGCGTCTCTCCCTTACCACCACCAAGGCAGAAATGAATTATCTCTATGAGCGTTGATTTTCCTAGTCCATTTCTGGAATCCTTTTTTGTTGAATCCTTTGTTCGCTCAGCAAGCGCCACATTAAGGCCAGGCTTGAAATCAACCCGCTTGAAGCTCGGCTTATCGCAACTGATCGAGTAAATCATTGTTTCACCTTTCGAAGTAGTCCGTTTTTAAAGTCAATTGCACCTAAGGTATATAGGAAATCCAGCCCCAGCGTGAAGCGTTCAAAAGTCTTTATTTCAGGAAGCGCGCGAGCCTTGCCCCAAAGAGAGCTTACCGTTTCCTTCTCATTAAGGCATCCTAAAAGTGCGCCTCCAACACCTAAAAGGCAGTTTGATAGCTTGATGTGCTTCGTTGGCAGTATCATTTTTCAAAAACCTCACATTGTTCAAAAAGATAAGTCAGGACGGCAAGCCCAGCTGCCATTTCCGTGAATTCTTTACGCCCATTTGATGCAAATTCAAACAGTGCTTCAAAAAGCTCATCACCTGATAGTTTCTCCTCATTCTTCAGACGCTTGTACTCGGTTACAAATCCCTGTTTGAGCCTCTCCCCAAACTCCACATCAAGATGTTTATCAATGAAATTTGCAACCTGTTTTACTTGCATTAATCCCGTTGTTATCAGTTTTTCTGTTTTGCCTGATAATGAATTTTTATTAATTTTATCTTTTGGTGGCACCAAAACAAGAGAATCGTCTTGTTCTGGCTGTACTGTAATAAGGTATTTTGTGATCGCATCCAATTCTGAGAAAGTCACATTAACAATCTCTTCTTCAGTCATCTTTTGAATCCATCCTTCATGCTCGGCCTTTATATGTTTTAACTTTTCTGCAGTATAAGTATTCGGCTGGTCATCAATCATCTTGTGGTGGTTTCCGCAGAGCAAAATAAGATTATCGTGACCATTTCTTTCATTGTCTGACATGCTTGCATCATAACGCGCAGCAGTAGGATTTTCTCCTTTTATGTGGGCCATTTCACCAATGATAGCTTCGCGGTCTTTATCGGTTCTATTGAGAACTAATAGCGTCCTGCACTCGGGCATGGCACATCTATTTCCACTTCTGCCCCAAAGAATTTTCTGATCTTTTGATGAAATACTGCTGCTCATTCTGAAACCTCTGCACTTCTCCCTGATGGTACATTAAAGCCTAATACTGTAAGTGTTAATTCCCTGTTTTTGTCATCCTTGTGGTGCAATATAAACCGAAAACCGGTTTCTGATTTGTATTCAAGCGACTTCTTGTAATTGCTGTGCTTTTTCACAGTTTCTGGAATGCCCTCAATTACCTTGCTGAAGTTGACGTTTCGATTGAATACCAAAACTGCTGTTTTTGTATCCCTCCATGAAGCATAACCAAGAAGCTGGTCAATCTTGTCAAGCAAAGATTTCTCGCCTTTCCAAAACATGCATTCAGCAATAAAGATATTCTTTCCATTCACCCGAATAAGAATATCTGTCTTGCCTTCATAATTAAAGGTCTCGCCTGTTGCTGCGCCCTCAAAATGCCCGTTTAATTGGACTAAAAAATGTTGCCTAAAGTCTTCCTCGTGCATGTCCTGAAAGGCTTTGGGGCTTCTCTCCATCACCAATACCATGTCAGCAATAATTTTGAGAATCGCTTCGTAGTTAGCCATATCGAGGATAGGCTCTGGAGTAAACGGTGCTGTCGTTGCAGCGGGCTTCCGGATTACTATTTTTCTTTTAACGTCTGGTACGGTATATGTAGTAGGCATGCCCGATTTTTCTTTAATAGGATAGCCCAAAGCCGCAACAATGCCCTGGTCATTCATTATTTTTGCTCGCCTGGCCTCGATTCTTTCTTTCGCAGTTTTCCCGAGCCCATTATTGAACATATCAATATCATTCTTAAGAAATCCTAAGTGCCTCTCTGTGTTGTTCATCCTGGATTCAAAATCAGCCTTAATCTCAGTGGGGTCTGGATCGACCTGATTGTAAGTCACAAGTATCTCATTATCTGTTATTTCAGCATAGGGAGGGTTCATAGTAAAAGTAGAGCCTTGACAAAAAAAGAGGCTTCTATCACCTTCAAAAGGGACCGCAAAGGTAACCGAGGTCCCCCTAATGAAGAAGGGTCTTGACTTATCACGGATTGCTCTATTGAAATCATACCTAACATCAACATTTGCGTCGCCACTTTCTTTAATATATGCCTTATCTCTATGAATAGTTATTGCGTGAATACGATATTTGTCTTCAAGATAGTTTATGAAATCATCAATATTGACGTTCAAAATATAATTTCTATCCTGGTTTTCTACTTCACCTGATAATTCTTGTTCTCGATGAATTAGCGTTTCACGTAAATCGTATCTGCTGAAAAGCACGTCCTCGCTCATTGCGAAGCCTCCGCATTAACTCTTATTTTCCCCGACATGAGCCGAGGAAGCAATGAATCGCGGGTTTGCGACAAGACCCGCAATTGCCTATCGTTGTTCTTTATAGCTTCATCAATTGGATTGATCAAAGATACAAAGAGCACTCGCAACGGCTCTGGCGGAATTACTATTTTAAATTGGTTTACGTCAGATTTATTTGCGGAACCAAAAACTGTTCCCTCTGCCTCGAATTTATCCCATCCTGACTGAGTAGCACAAAGCAAATAATAAAGTAAGCCGCTATGTTCTTCCTTTAAACGCAATGCGGCTACTCCACGCCCAATTGAGCATTTTTCAACGGCAACATTCAGGCGTCCAACAGGTGCACGAACGCTCAGCAAAACATCATCCTTTTTGGCGAATCTATTAGCTTGCGTACAATAAACCCTTCTGGCAGGAAATCGAAATCCGAAATCAACAACGCCTTGGTAAAATGGTAATCCTTCACCTCGTTCATTATAATATTGTCCAGGAGGAGATTGGCCCATTGTGATATCGCAAATATCTCTAAGACATCCTACTTCCCACCCCTTCGGAATCTCTCCCAACTCAGAATCCACCATCTCGCCGCCGCTGGACTTGTAAGGCCTGCCTTTCTCATCCGGAAACTCAAAGTCAATGAACCAGTGTTTGAATATTGCCTGGCCTATTTTTTCCAAGGTCGCGCTCATCTGCTGGTTGAGTTCGATTTTATTTTGCAGGGAATCCAGATGCGACACGATTTCTTGCATTTCAGTCGTGTTCCTTGGATAAGCAATCGGAAACTTTCTCAAAGAACCCAAGGTAATATATTCTTGTGTGGTTCCAGATCGATTCTTTCTGATATATTCATTAGCGAGTCTTGACTTCAGAAAGAAAAATAGCCACTTCCCATAGAGTTCATTTCCTGATTTAAATAATCCAACGTTCTTTATTGCGTACTCTATTTTATTTGACTTTTCCAAATACACTTCGCCTACTGTTCCAATCATGCTGAATATTATATCCCACTGATCTACCCTACTCCTCTTGTTTATTTCATTGAAATCAGAGGTACTAATGAAATAGGCGTTGTCAAAGTCAAGATGACCTTCTTTTAAGTGCCGTGAAGTAATTAGATAATTCCCTTCGTCACGCTTCTCAGGGGTTGCATGTGTTCCGTCAGTCACCCTTTCACAAAAACCTTCTGCTGGCTTTACTTCCCAATCCTCAGGAATCATCCCGATTTCGGTTTCTTTGAATTTATGGTTTTGCTTCATAATCATAATTATCCTCGCCCAATCATGCTCTCTATGACCTCTTTTTTCCGTTCAATCATTCTAAGAACAAAATCCTCAAAGTCCACTGTTGGATATCTGGGATTTCTTTCTTTTTTAGAACCCATTTGAGCAATTGTTTGTAAATTTTGCATCCAAAAAGGTGCTTTTACAATGTATTTATCAATAAATAGATAGAGAATTTTGAGCTGATCAAAATGTTCTTTAAATTGATTCTCCGCAGTTGTACTAATGTTGGTGTCCAATCTTCTATTGATGATTTTTTTTAGCTCTTCATGCGTTGCTTCTTCTGTGTTAGTCTTCCCTCTGTAATAAACTCTATTCCTATGTAATGTATTGCCAGACGAGTTCAACGAGAGAAAGGGTAGATATTGGGGCGTGTCTTCTACTAACAAGACTTGAAATTGCTTGTTCTTGATAGGTCCCCATTCAGCTTCATTGTCATATTCAAAGTTGTAAATATCGTATTCCAATTCTGCTGGTAAGTATTTTTGCAGTTTTGACTTGATATTCGTTTTATCTTCAAAGGCATCAATACCTTTGGGGATATGAGAGCCATTTTGTTCCTCTGATATGCCAATTACCAAAACCCCTGCTCCGGAATTCGCAAACCCTAAAACATGTTTGGCTGTTTCAGGTATTTCTGGCCATCTTTCTTTAAAATCTATGTGTGCATACTCCCCTGTATTCTGCTTCAATAATTCTCTGAGTTTAGTCCTATCTGGACTTTCGCAGAACTTCGCAAATTCCTCTTTGAAGTTTTTTGCTTGGCTCATCGTCACACCTCATACCCAATCCCTGCCAAATTCTTCCTTATCTCCTTGTCCAGCTTTTGGCCCTTTTCCATCTGCTCGGCCAGCTCCGTTGTCAGCTTTTTCATTTTCTCATCAAAGGATTCATCGTCTTCTTCAACATCCTCAGCGCCGACATAGCGGCCAGGCGTTAATATGTAATCATGCTTTTGTATCTCATCGAGCTTGGCTGATTTGCAGAAGCCCTTTACGTCCTGATATTTTCCGCCCTCGCCTCTCCACGCATGATAGGTTGAGGCGATTTTTTGTATATCTTCTTCTGTTAATTCCCGGTGTCTGCGGTCAACCATGACGCCCATTTTTCGGGCATCGATGAAAAGCACTTTTCCTCTTCTGTCTTTGAATTTGTTGTTTTTCTTATCTCTTGCGACAAACCACAAGCAGGCTGGAATCATCGTATTGTAAAATAGCTGGCTGGGCAGGGCTACCATGCAGTCAACAATGTCAGCTTCGACAATGTTCTTTCTGATATCGCCTTCGCCTGATGTGTTGGAAGACATGGAGCCGTTCGCTAAAACGAATCCTGCGATCCCTGTTGGCGCTAAGTGATAGATAAAGTGCTGGACCCAGGCGAAGTTCGCGTTGCCCACAGGCGGAGCCCCGAATCTCCATCGTGCATCGCCTCTCAGGAGGTCGCCTTTCCAGTCAGAATCATTGAAAGGCGGATTAGCCAGAATGAAATTTGCTCTGAGATCCTTGTGGGCATCGTTGAGAAAGCTTCCCTCGTTGTTCCATTGTATGTCTGAGTCAATGCCCCTGATTGCCAGATTCATTTTGCACAATCGCCAGGTGGTCTGGTTCGATTCCTGGCCGTAAATCGCAATGTCGCCTATCTTTCCGCCGTGGGCCTTAACAAACTTCTCGCTCTGGACAAACATGCCGCCTGAGCCGCAGCAAGGGTCAAAGATACGGCCCTTGTAAGGCTCCAGCATTTCAACCAACAGATTGACTATGCTTCGCGGCGTGTAGAATTGGCCGCCTTTCTTGCCTTCTGCATCCGCAAACTGGCCAAGAAAATACTCATAAACCCTTCCCAATATGTCCTTGCTTCTGCTTTCGGAATCGCCAAGGCCGATTGTGCCTATGAGGTCTATCAACTCTCCGAGCCTTTGCTTGTCGAGCGCGGGCCTTGCATAATTCTTTGTGAGAACGCCCTTGAGGGAAGGGTTGTCTTTCTCGATTGCATCCATCGCGTCATCGACGAGCTTTCCGATCTCCGGCTTTTTTGCGTTCTTCTGGAGATATTCCCATCGTGCAGCTTTGGGGACCCAGAAGACATTACGCATCTTATATTCGTCCCTATCTTCAGGATCAGACAGCTCTTCCGGGTCGTTTTTCAGTTCGTTGTATATTTCCAGGAAAGCATCAGAGATATACTTTAAAAAAATCAAACCGAGCACAACATGCTTGTACTCGGCAGCGTCCATGTTGTTTCTTAATTTATCCGCTGTCTGCCAAAGCTTTTGCTCAAACCCGAGATTCGCCCCGTTATTGTTAGTTTTAGGCATGTTTCGTCCCTTTTGCTATATTATATGGAGAATGATTAAAAAGCCTTATATAATGCGATTCTCTAATATAAACCAGCATTTGTCAATACTAAAAGAATTAAGGGTATATGATGGTTTATGCTTTCTGCGGGCTGTCGCACTGTGGGCACCTGTAAAACTTGTAGCGGGCCTTGAAGCCGCAAAATTGGCATTTATGCTCACTCATGCTGAATTTCGGAACCTGGGCCTCTTCCACGCCCATATTCTCAGGCCGGATTGTAAGCTTGCTGCCGCTGTACCTGCTCATGTTCATCTTTTGCCGCTGTTTTCTGTTGAGCGCCCTTGATGCAATGCTTTTTCCAGCCATAAACTATTTTTTGATGCTTTATGCTTAAATACAATAAGCTTTTTCATCTTCTTACTAACTGCTGCTGGTCGCGGAATGTATCGGTTGCTGATAATTAACCATGAAACCTATTTTTCTTTGAGAGCGCTTTGACATCAATTCCTCATACATTATTAGTAGTAGAAATAATGGACTTAAAAATATGAATATTGCTATTAACAATATTTCATAAGGCTTAAAGTTCAGTTTTGTTTCCATTTTCTAATCCCATTTTGATACGTATATCCTGTAATGTACTTCTAGTGTTTAATATTTACATACAATAAGCTTTTTAATGTTTTATTACCTGTTCAAAATAACCCCATGCGATAGCTTCTCAAACCTGTAAACAGGCTGAGGTAATATATAATTTCATGTGATTATTTAAACTTTAAAATTTAGGTAAAATCATGTTTTTGGCAAATATTTTTATAAACAGGAACTACGATAAACCTAGAAGCAGAGAAATAAACAAGAAGTTTCTATCGCATTACCAGCATAAAAAGATACTTGAATTAGGGCCTCAGCGGTATCCAATGAAAAGTTATTATCCTTCAATTAAAACCTTCGATATAGATCCAAGGATGAAACCTGACATACTTGGCGATGCAGATAATATGGATATGATAAAGAACGACACATATGATGTCGTCTATTCATGCCATTTCCTTGAACATGTTTATAATCCGGAAAAGGTCCTTAAAGAATGCAACAGGGTCCTGAAGCCTGGCGGGATTCTCTATTTCTGTGTCCCGGTTGTTGATATTAATAGAATCTGGAAAGATGGCGATGAATGGAATACCCATCAGCATCATTTCACAAAAATGAATATAACAAACCTGCTCAATTCCACGGGATTTAAACTTGTTAAATTTGAATATAGATTATGGATTAAGCCGATCATTCTTGAAGTATTCTTAGGTAATCTTCTGAAGAAGGGCGACATATTTTTTGTGGCCGAAAAGAAATCATAAGGCTCTTTATGCGAACCCTATTTTTGGTTTAAGATAAGGAGGGCATACAACGATATACCCTGGCTTATTATATCGTCGGAGATTATCTGAAATCTCAAAAACCTGTAGATTGGAAAAATATTCTTAAGAAAAAACCAGATGAAATATTAAAGATTAAATAAAAAAACAAAAAGCGGTTTAGAAGCCGCCTGCGCCACCGCTAATTCCGCCGCCACTTCCGCCTGCGCCTGCTGCGCCGCTGCCGAACACGCCTGACGCTGCCAGACCGTAGTACACCGCGCCTGCTGCCAAGATGCCCAGGAAGATTGTCATTTTCGGATGCTGTGCAAACCAGCTTTTTTCACCAGGAGCTTTTTCTTCTGTGGTTGCGTCTGTTGTGGTCTCTTTTTCAGCCTGGGCGTACTGCTTGCCGAGCTGCACGCCGTTAAATTTGTAATTGCTCACCGATGAGCAGCCGCTGACAAACATAAATGCAACAATGAGAAAAAGAACAATGATCTTCCTATGTGATTTCCCTGAACAGATTTTCATGAAGCCCCCCTTAGTGTATGAATATTATTAAGAAATACCCTAGGACATGTTACCCC
>JAQTNJ010000001.1:3268-61398 GCA_028713955.1 Syntrophorhabdaceae bacterium | reverse complement strand
TCGTGCCTGAAGTTGCTCTCAACCTTCATGACGGCCAGTATAAGCCTGTAGTCGATATCATATCTTTGCGACTCTTCGTAGACGCTGCCGGCAATGGTTCTGAGTTTCTCTTCGCTCTCTTTTACCTTTTTATCTTTCAGATACTCGAATGTTTTTGTTATGATCAGCTCTTTCCGGCCGTCATCCTCTTCAGCGGCCCGCGTAACAGGCAGGGCGAACACGAGAAAGAGAATAATAAAAACTGACGCAACTATAACACTCTTCATTCTTCCCGGTAACTTCATGGCCTATTTCAATACTATAAACAGGAGGGAGAGTCAAACTATTTTTGCCCCGAATGTTTTAAACCTTTCACCTTTTACCTTATAGGCTATGAGCCATGATTGACAATTTATATTGCTTCTGTTAAGGATTTACTATGCATGGCAGGCTGCAGTTCAGCGGTGGTTTATCCACGACGGCTATGGGGATTATGCCTCATGAAAATGTTCAGGAAGCATTAGAGCTCGCGCTTCAAATGGATATCCCGTTCTGGCCGCAATTACCCAGGCTGTCTTTCTATGAGGATATGTATGTTCAGGCCATGGAGATGTTCCCTGGCGTTGTTATTGATGAGGAACATGCGAGGATATTTATAGACAGCGAAAAATTTCTCTATGATCTGCCTCAATATCTGGAAAAAGAAGATGACCCTGAGCTTTACAGGTTTTCCAGCAAATTTTCCAGTGTTTACAGGCATTTCCTAAAACAGGACCTCTCTTCATACAGGTCTGTGAGGGGGCAGGTTATAAGCCCGGTAAGCCTTTCCCTGAAAATAACAGATGAGAATGGTAAACCTATAGTTTATAATGATGATATACGTGCTCTCATATTTTCTTTTATTCAGAAAAAGGTGAATGTGCAATACAGAGAGCTTTGTCTTAAAAACCGAAGGGCATTTGTCTGGGTTGACGACCCCGGGCTGGAATCTGTTTTTAACGCGATGTGCGGCTACGATCACGTTAAGGCAAAGAATGAGCTCATGGATTTCTTCAGCGGTATCGAGGGACCCCGCGGGCTTCATCTCTGCGGCAGACCCGATTGGGACTTCCTCCTGTCGCTCGATATAGAGATCCTTTCATTTAACGCCTACGCCTTCGGTGACCTCTTTGTCACATACGATAAAGTGAAAACGTTTCTGGAGAAGGGAAAGATAATAAGCTGGGGCATCGTACCGACCCGTTATGAGGAGTTTTCCGGGGAAGATGTCAAAAGCCTTGCCGGGCGCCTTGAGAGCATGTGGCATCACCTCGCGCAAAATGGTCTGGATATGGATGTCATCATCGAAAACAGCATGCTCGCCCCTGCGACATGCAACCTTATGAACGCGGATAAAACCGCTACGGTTGAAAGATCTTTTTTACTCCTCAATGAATTATCGGACTATGTAAAGGAGCGATACAATGTAAAGGAGCAATACAGTATATGAAGAATATCCATATAGTCTGCAAGAGGAACAATGAAGATGCCATAAGAATAGCAAGAACCATCGTGGATTCCTTCGGACATGAGTACGATTTTTTTATTGATGATGTAGCCGCGAAGGCTATGCGTTATGACAAAACCTTCGAGCTGGAACACGTTGGTGAAGATACGGATCTGATCATTGTCCTCGGAGGCGATGGCACGCTTTTAAGTGCCTCAAGACATTTGCGGGGGAAAGAGGTGCCGATCCTTGGTGTTAATCTCGGCGGCCTGGGTTTCTTAACCGAGACATCGGTCGAGGAATTGCCTTCCATGCTGGAAAAGGTAATAAAAGGCGATTTTGATATTTCCAAACGGGTCATGCTGCTGGTTACCGTCAAGCGCGGGAATGACTATGTTTTTGAATTCTCCATTCTGAATGACGCTGTTATTACCAAAGATGCCCTTGCGAGGATCATCGATATTGAGACCTATGTTAATGAAGAATACCTGACGACATACAAGGGAGACGGCCTGATATTCTCTACACCGACAGGCTCGACAGGCTATTCACTGGCAGCGGGAGGACCTCTCATATATCCTTCATTGGCCAATATAATGGTGACACCTATCTGTCCTCATATGCTCACAAACAGGCCGATCATACTGCCCGAGGGCGTTACTGCCAGGGCCGTGCTGTCATCGAAGGAAGAGAAGGTCCTGCTTACCATCGACGGCCAGATAGGTTTCCCATTGGAATATGGCGACGAGGTGGTCGTGAAAAGGTCTCCTTACACGGCCAGCCTTGTGAAGTCATCTTCCAAAGGATATTTCGAGATCCTGAGGACTAAATTGAAATGGGGTGAAAGGTAGCTATGCTTGCCTTTCTCGGGGTGAAAGGTTTCGCGATAATAGACGAATTACGGGTTGAGTTCGGGGAAGGGTTTAATGTAATTACAGGTGAAACGGGCGCGGGGAAATCGATCATCATCAATGCCCTTTCAGCGCTTATGAACATGAAGATGCCTGGTGACGTAGTGAGAACAAATGCAGCGCAGGCAGAGATCACCGGCCATTTCTTCCGGGGAGAGGAAGAGTACCTTGTCAAAAGGGTGATCGGGAAGACGGGTCGGTCGAAGGCATTTGTCAATGATGACCCTGTAATATCAAGCAGGCTGGAAGAGGTCGGGAGCAAAAGTATCAGCATATACGGTCAGAATGAGTTCCAGCATCTGTTAAATAAAGAAAATTATACGTTCATCGTCGACAGGCTTCTTTTACTGGAAAAGGATCAGCTGTTGCTCAAAGAAAAGGTCGACGCGTTAAGGAAGGCGGATTTTGAGCTGGAAAAAAAAGTGAAAGAGGCTGAAGGGAAAACGAAGGAGACTGAGCTGCTGGAATTTCAGATCGAAGAGATAGAAAGGCACAACATCCGGGAGGGTGAAGAAGAGTCTGTCAGGGAGAGACTCAAGACCTTGAAAAACGCCGAGAAGATCCACGCCTGCCTGGCAGAAATATCAAATGGTCTCTATGAGGGTGAATCATCGGCACAGGGCATGTTCAAAGGCTATATGGGCACGCTCAGGTCATTCAGTACTTTTGAGGCAATGGAAGAACTGAGAAAAAAGATCGAGATGTTATCCTTTGACGTTGAGGATATCCTTCTGGAGATACGCAATATCGAAAAGGGGTTGCTTTTTGACCCCGAAGAATTACAAATACTGGAAGACCGGTTGTCGGATATATACAGGCTCAAGGAAAAGTACGGGAAGACATGTGATACGATCCGGAAATACAGCGAATCCGCAAAGGAGCGCCTGGAATACCTGCGTTCTCTTTCCTCCGATATCGATGGACTTCAGAAACAGAAGGCTGTGTTGATAAAAGAGGTGGAAGAGCTGGCCGAAAAACTCTCAGTGAAAAGGAAGAAGGGTTCTGTTAAGCTTGAAAGGTCTATCATCGATGAGCTGGGTTTTCTTTCCATGAAGGGATTGCAATTTAAGATCCATATTACGGATAAGGGTTTTACTGAAAGCGATGGAAAGGATGATATAGAGTTATTGATAAGCACCAACCCGGGGGAGCCCTTAAAACCTCTCAGGAAGATAGCCTCGGGCGGGGAGCTGTCGCGGATCATGCTCGCGATCAAGAAGGTTGTCGGCGGCGAAGAGGAAAAGACGCTCATATTCGATGAGGTCGATTCCGGAATCGGAGGGAAGGTGGCGGACATGGTAGGGAAAAGGCTGAAGGACCTCGCCGGGAGGCAGCAGGTTATCTGCATCACCCATCTGCCGCAGATAGCCGCGTATGCCGACCATCATTTTCTTGTGGAAAAATACTACGAACATGGTACAACCCGGACAGGGATCAGGGAGCTTTCGAAAAAGGAACGGGTGGAAGAACTCGCGAGGATGATGGGCGGCGAAGGCATCACGAAAAAAACAATAGAGAGGGCTGAGGAGATGATCGGAAATGATTAAAAAGGCCGATATCGGGGATATCAGGAAGATTCATAACATGGTGAACAACGCCGCATCCCGCGGTGAGATGCTGCCAAGACCTCTTGGGGAGCTCTACGATAACCTGCGCGATTATTTTGTGTATGAGGAAGAGGGAACTATAATCGGGACAGGCGCCCTCCATATCTGCTGGGAAGACCTCGCGGAGATCCGTTCTTTGATCGTTACTGAGTCGGAGAGGAAAAAGGGTATCGGCAGGTCGCTTATCAATGCCTGTATCGATGAGGCCAGGGATTATGGCATCAGCAAGATATTCCTTCTTACCTATCAGGTCGACTTTTTTGAAAGATGTGGTTTTAAAAGGGCAGATAAAAAGATATTTCCGCAAAAGATATGGTCGGATTGCGTGAAGTGCCCCAAATTCCCGGAATGCGATGAGATAGCGATGATGCTGGAGATATAACAAATGGTTGACTACACAAGGATAGAAGCCGCAGTATCGGGTCTTTTCGACAATTATGAATTCTATTATCTCAAAGAGAAAAACAAAAAGATCGAAAGCAGGGCAAAAGAACTCTACGGTCTCGAGGTGAAAGAAGAAGAAGGCATAGCGTTACGGGGGATCAAGGATAATCGCATGACCTTTGCGTATACCTATGATCAGGGGGAAAGGGCCGCAGAATCTCTTGCGCGGAATATTATCCAACTTATCCCTTTTGCGGTTTACGAGGAGGACCGGGATTTTCCCCGGAGATATGATAAATACCCCGCTGCAGACCTTTACGATTATAAAGGGACAGACGACTCAGAGAAGAAAGAAACACTCTTCAACATGGAAAGGACAATCCTTGATTATGACAAAAGAATAGTCGCGACACGTAACTGCGAGCTCCATGAGATTGAGATTGAGACAAGGATCATGAATACAAAAGGACTGATCGCTGAAGGAAAGAAGACGCTCTATATTCTCAGCGGGCTATGCGTGGCAAAGGATGAAGATGAGGTCTCGTGGTATGACTGGTCCTGGTCCCATCACTGGGGTGCAATGGACGGGGAGAAGCTGGGTAGAAGCATTGCACAGAAAACCATTTCTTTCCTGTCGGGCAGGCAGCTGGCGACAGGGACATACGAAGGCATACTGACGCCGCAGGCCTCCTGCGATCTGCTCAGTATATTATCAAGCTCTTTTCTTGCAGAGAACCTTTATAAAAATAAAACACGCCTGAAAGACAGGGAAGGGGAAAAGTGCTTTGCTGACACGATCAATATCATCGATTCAGGATTAGCAGGGATAGGCGGGTTTTATTTTGACGGTGAAGGTGTACCATCCCGGGACAACGTTGTTGTAAAAAATGGTAATTTTCAGGGATTCCTTTATGATTCATATTATGGCAGAAAATTTGGAAGGCCTTCAACCGGCAATGGAACAAGAACGGGCATCAAAGAACCGCCCAAATGCGGTCCCTGTGGAATGTTTATAGAGCAGGGCGTTGCAGATATCCACAGTTCATTCACGAACGGCATCGTGATAGAAGAACTTATGGGAACCCATACCGCAAACCCTGTCACAGGCGATTTTTCCCTTGGAGCAATCGGGCATCTCTGCAAGGACAGCGCCTCGATGCCTTTCAAAGGGGTTATTTTTTCGGGAAATCTATTCCAATTATTGAACAATGTAAAGGCAGTCGGGACAGACATGATGTTTTACGGAACCTATGGATCGCCCTCCCTTTTTGTTGAAGATATCAAGATAAGCGGGACATAGAAGATAATGACTGAGCTGAAAAGTTATGCCTTAAGCGGCACGAGAGAGTTGATCCTGCGTTACATGGAAAAGAATGGGAAGGGCGTTGTTCTCGATATCCCGTCAGGGCAGGGGGCTTTCTCAAAGGACCTTGAGGACATGGGATTTACAGTCTTCCTTGGCGATCTGGAGGTAGACAATATATTATACCAGAATCACAGGGTTACCCAGATCGACCTGAACGACAATCTGCCCTTCAGGGACAATAGTTTTGATTATGTGATCTGCATCGAGGGGGTAGAACATATAGAGAACCCGCATCATCTTGTCAGAGAATGTTCCAGGCTCTTAAAAGATAATGGTTGTCTGATCGTTACAACCCCGAACGTGATGACGATCAAATCGCGTCTGAGGTTTCTCTTCTGCAGTTATCTCGACTATTTCAGATATTTTGGGCCCATTAAAGGAGAATCGAGATTTGTTCTTGAAGAATACGATCACCAGCATATCAATCCTGTTTTTTACGGTGAGATGAAACATATCCTTACAAAATACGGTTTTTCCGTAGAAAAGGTTGAGACGAATAAAACAGTAAAGAAATGGAGATGGATGCATCCTTTGATTAAATTCATTATCAGGTATAAAACAAAAAAAAGATTTCCAAAAGACCCTTTTTATATATCGGATACAATGCTTGACGGAGAGGACCTGATCTTTATTGCACGAAAATATCGATCCGACCACCCCAACTCAAAGTACTAAGGGGAGACATAACGGTTTTATGAAAAAAAAGGTGTTGGTAGTCCTGGGCACAAGGCCGGAAGCCATAAAGATGGCGCCGGTGATCAATAAGCTCGAAGAGCATAAATCCAGATTTGCTACGATTGTCTGTGTTACGGCGCAGCACAGGCATATGCTCGATCAGGTGCTTTCGATTTTCAAGATCTCCCCTGATTATGATCTGAACATCATGAAGAAAGATCAGGATTTATTTGATATAACAGAAAAGACCCTCAAAGGTCTCAAAGATGTTCTGGGGACAGTACGGCCGGATGCAATACTGGTACAGGGTGATACTACAACCGCTTTCGTTGCAGGGCTTGCGGCATTTTATACGAAAGTCCCTATCGGTCACATTGAGGCAGGGCTCAGGACATATAACAAGTACAGCCCATTTCCGGAGGAAATAAACAGGCACCTTTTAAGCGTGTTGGCCGATTACCATTTTGCCCCAACGCAGTGGAGCAGATCAAACCTGTTAAAAGAAGGTATCCCGGAGGACAGGGTATGGGTAACCGGAAATACGGTGATAGACGCGCTTATGGAAGTGGTCAGTGGTCAGGGGTCAGGGGTCAGGAAAAGATTTTTTGAAGAATTTTTCAGGAAGAAGTATGACCTTGAACTTTCAACTAAAAACTTGAAACTGATCTTAGTCACCGGCCACAGGCGGGAAAACTTTGGGGAAGGTTTTGAAAATATATGTAAAGCGTTGCGAAAGATAGCAGAACAAAGGAAAGACGTGATAGTAGTATACCCTGTTCACCTGAATCCGAACGTGCAAAGACCTGTAAAAAGAATCCTGGGTAAAGTGAAGAACGTTTGTCTTATCGAACCCCTCGGATATGAAGAGTTTGTCTTTTTGATGAGCAGGTCCTTTCTCATCCTGACCGACTCAGGCGGTATCCAGGAAGAGGCGCCCTCCCTGGGCAAGCCGGTTCTTGTGATGAGGAACACCACTGAGAGACCTGAAGGGATTGAAGCCGGCGTCGTGAAGATGGTGGGAACCAATGAAAAGAATATCATCAATGGTACGTTGGAACTGATAGAGGACAAGGATGTATACATGAGGATGTCGAGATCTGCGAACCCGTATGGAGACGGCAAGGCATCAGAAAAAATAGCTGATATCTTATTTTCTGTTTTACAATAATCTGCATATCGGATATACAGTAATATAGGTTGATCATGATATTATATCCTGAATCCGGTCCTCTATATCCGGTGAGCGCTCGAAATTATCGTTTCAACAACATATGAGGTTTTCTCTATGAAGATAATATACGCGATAAGACACGTGGGGATGACAGGGGGGGTAAAGGTCTTTTTTCAGCACGTAGAACTCCTCAGGAAGATGGGGCATACGGTGTACCTTATTACGAGATTCATCGATGAGGAATGGGGGTTTAAGGTGACACCGGAGGTCGTACCATCCTTTAGCGAGGAATATGTGCCCGAGGCCGACGGTATTGTCGTTACAACACCAAAAGACGTGAGAGATTTCTGGAAGATTGCCAAAAAAAGAAGGATACCGCTCTTTCATTTCATGCAGGGTTTTGAACCGGATTATGTACTCGAAAGGATCAGGGGAGATGTTGTGCCGGAGTTTTTTCGTTCCAAAGACGTCCTGACGAGGATGAAATACGCTAAAAAGATATTTGGATGGAAAAGGAAGCTCAGGAGGTTTGACGCACTTTACAGGCTTCCTACTGTAAAGATCGCGATCTCTCCTCACCTTGTCATGGGGGTCGAAAAGAGATACGGTATGCAATGTAATCTTTTACCAAATGGGATAGACCGGCATGTCTTTTCCCCAAAGGCGGGCGAGATCAACTATTCAGGCACGTTGAAGATACTATCCGTGGGTAATTTCAATCTTGAGTATAAGGCGATACCGGATATCCTCGCGGCAGTGAAGGTCTTAAAGGACCAGGGGAGAGATGTTTTTTTAACAAGGGTATCGCCGGCGGATATTTCAGATGCTGAAAGACGGCATGGAGAGGTAGACCGTTTCCTGGTAAGGGTTTCTGAGACAGAAATGGCAGAACTTTATCGGGGAAGCCATATTCTCATCTCATCTTCAACCGAGATAGAAGGTTTCGGGTTGCCTCCGGTAGAGGCAATGAGTACGGGAACGCCGGTAATTTTAACAAAGATTTCTCCTTTTCTTTCTTTCGATATGACCCATGATTACGCGTATTTTGTAAATGTACACAAACCGGTTGAGATCGCGAAAGCCATTATGGATATTGCCGGAAATAAAACGCTGCGGAATTCTCTCATTAAAAGGGGTTTTGAGGTCTCGGACAGATATTCCATAGAGACTATAGGGAAAATGCTCGAGGATATATTACAAAAACATATTAAAAAAAGATAAAAGTTCTTTTAAATAAAAACAGACCCCCGTGCAGGTCACTTCCTGAAAAAATAATTTGATACAAGCAATTAATGTTCTTGACTTGTGTTTATTTTGCTGTCATGATTAATATGTTCAGTGGTTGAACATATCGAAAATCATTATTATCCTTCATCTTCACCACAACGCAGCGGCGGTAGCCTGCCATAAATGCAAGCTTTGAGCAGAGAGCTGAGAGCGAAGAGTTTTAAAAATGAAAAAATTCCGATTTGAAAATTTGGAAATTTGGCAGCGAGCCGTTGAAGTAACACGAAAACTATTCCGTTTCGAAGAAAGAATTTGCGCAATTTCTTAATATTGCAAGGAGATCTACTTTTGAAAATGCCAGCAAAATTCACTCTTTACTCCATGATCTTCGTCCTTAGCTTATACTCTCTGCTCTTAGCTCTCAGCTCTTGGCTGCCTTTATGAAAGAAGCCCAATTTAAAACCTTGAAAGAATTCTCCGTGGAAGGTACTATCTCACAACGTGACCTTTCCAAAAGAATAGGGTTGAGCCTCGGGAGTGTCAATTATATTGTCAAAGAACTGATAAAAAAGGGTTATGTCAAGGCACAGCGTTTTAAAAACGCATACAATAAGGCAGCATATATCTATGTGTTGACCCCGAAAGGCATCAATGCACGGGTCAAACAGACCCAGTACTTCCTGCAGGTCAAACTGGAGGAATACGAGAGACTGAGAATGGAGATCGACGAATTGAAAAAGGATGCATCCGTGTTAGAACAGGATGTACCGGAGAAGGAAGGTACGGTGGAAGGAGATATGAGCCCATGAAGATACTTATCACGGGAGGCGCCGGATATGTTGGCTCTGTGCTTACGAATACTGCGCTTGGCAATGGTTATAATGTCAGGGTAATAGATTCCCTGTATTTCGACAACAAGGTCCCCCTCGTAAACCTGGGTAACCCGAATTACGAGTTTTTCCGGTTTGATATCTCGGAAAGTCACAATCTAAAGCCGTATCTGGAAGGCGTAGATTATATCATCCACACCGCTGCGATAGTGGGGGAGCCTGCGAGCAATAAATTTCCCGAATTGACCGAAAGGGTAAATTACGCGGCAGCGAAGGAGATTGTCAGGCTCGCTGCGGAGCAGGGCGTAAAGGGTTTTATTTTTCTTTCCACCTGTTCTAACTACGGTATAACCGAAGGGCTTGCGCGGGAGGAAGGGGATCTAAAACCGCTTTCCCTTTATTCCGACACTAAGGTAAGAATGGAAAAGCTCCTTATTGATCGGACATCGAACATTGACTGGATAATCTGCAGGATGTCGACTGTTTATGGCGCCTCCCCGAGGATGCGCTTTGATCTCACGGTGAATGATTTTGCCATGAACGCATACAGAAAGAAGTATCTCGATGTCTTTTTACCGTATACATACAGGCCCTATATCCACGTCTATGATGCGGCAAGGGTGATCATAAAGATGATCGAACAATTCGGGAAGGTGCGAAACAATGTCTTTAATGTGGGATTTAACGGCGAAAATTACCAGAAGATCAAGATTGCCAATATTGTAAAGCAGTTTGTCCCTGATCTCAAGATAGATGTCGTTGAGAAGGGCACCGATCTCCGGGATTACCAGGTCGATTTTACAAAGCTTGAGCGTTATCTCGGCCTTAAAAACCAGTTTACCGTAGAGGATGGCGTAAAGGATGTTGTAGATATGTTGTCATTGGGTATCATTGAAGACCCTGACGCCGATATATATTACAATACAAAACCGAGACTGGAGAACCCTGTTGCACATTGAGCTTGATGCGCCTAATCTGGGCGCGATCGAAAAGGATTATATTACAAGGGTGATCGACTCTGGTTTTGTTTCCACCTTCGGCCCCTTTGTGTCGGAGTTCGAAGAGAAGTTTGCAGGGTATCTCGATACAAAGAGGGCAGTATCTACCCAGAGCGGGACAGCGGCACTCCATATGGCTCTTTATGAGATGGGGATTGGAGAGGGTGACGAGGTTATCGTGCCCGCCCTTACCTTTGTGGCAACAGTAAATCCTGTAATTTATGTAAATGCCAGGCCTGTTTTCGCAGATGTTGAGAGGGATACATGGAACATCGATCCGAAGGAGATAGAAAAGTGCTTATCGTCGCGGACAAGGGCGATCATTCCTGTGCATCTTTACGGGAACCCTTGTAATATGGACGAAATAATGAAGATAGCGAAAAAGTCTGGACTCATTGTCATTGAGGACGCCACTGAAAGCCTGGGTGCTGCATACAAGGGACGTTATACCGGGACGATCGGTGATCTGGGGTGTTTCAGCTTTAATGGGAACAAGACGATCACGACAGGTGGAGGTGGAATGGTTGTCGGTAATAATGAGGATAGCCTGGAGCACATCAAGTTTCTTGTCAATCAGGCGCGTGACGAATCAAGAGGATACTATCATCCGGAGATAGGATTCAACTACAGGATGACAAACATCGAAGCAGCGCTTGGGTTGGCCCAGATGGCAAGACTGGATGACTTTTCTGACAGGAAGAGGCGTTTCAGTGAGATCTACCGTGAAGAACTTGGTGACAAATCGAATGTACGTTTTCAGGGTCAGTATGATGGTGCTGCAAGCTCATGGTGGCTTACCTGTGTGACCTTCGAAGGCAAGACAGACCTGCCGTCGCTCCAGAAGGATTTGAGAGAAAGAGGAATACCGACGAGAAGGGTCTTTATGCCTGTTACCGAATTCCCTCCCTTTGCAACCGATAATCGAGTATTTGAGAATTCCCGTGAGATATACGAAAGAGGACTTTGTCTTCCCAGTTCGACACTCAACACAGAAGACGACGTATACTATGTCTGCAAAACGATAAAGGAGCTCATATCATCATGATGGAAGATCTTATATTGTTTGGAGGCGGCGGTCATTGCAGGTCATGCATCGATGTCATCGAAACAGAAGGGAAATATCACATTGCCGGGATCATCGATGTGGCTGAAAAGGTTAGCCAGGATGTGCTTGGATACCGCATTATAGGAACCGACGACGACCTGAACCGTCTGGCAAAAGAATACCGGTATTTTTTTATCACCATCGGCCAGATTAAAAACGCTGATGTGAGGATAGAAAAATTCCACCTTTTAAATTCACTGGGTGTAAACCTTCCCGTGATCATTTCGCCGCGCGCCCATGTATCCCGACACAGCGTTATCGGCGAGGGGACGATCATCATGCATAACGTTGTGGTAAACGCCGGGGCAAAGATAGGCAGGAACTGCATAATCAACACGGGCGCGATCATCGAGCACGACGCCGTCATCGGGGACCACTGCCATATCTCGACGGCAGCGGTGGTGAACGGCGGTACGATAATAGGGGCGAAGACATTTCTGGGAAGCAACAGTAGCACGAAGCAGTATATAGAGATCGGCGAGGGTTCGCTCGTAAACAGCGGTATAAACGTGAGCACGAACCTCCCGCCCGGCAGCAAGATCTATCAGGAAAAATAAAGACATTGGCTGCACAAAAACGGACATACATCATCGCTGAAGCGGGTGTGAACCATAACGGGAACATCGATATTGCAAAGAGGATGATCGACGCGGCAGCAAGGGCAGGAGCGGATGCCGTCAAGTTCCAGACATTTGTGCCGGAAGAGATTGCATGCGGAAATGCCCCGAAGGCGGAATATCAGAAGAGGACAACAGGGGACAAGGGTTCGCAGTTCGATATGTTAAGGAGGCTTGCCCTCGATGCCGATGGACATCGAAAACTTCTTGGATACTGCAGCAGGAAAGGTATAGATTTCTTGTCCAGCCCTTTTGATATGCAGAGCATCGATCTCCTCAACGATCTCGGTCTTGCAATGTTCAAGATCCCCTCAGGCGAGATAACGAATCTGCCTTACCTGCAAAAGATCGGAGGCATGAAAAAAAAGATCATCATGTCCACGGGGATGGCTGACATGAAAGAGATCGACAGGGCCTTGAAGGTGCTTATCAAGGCAGGTACTGCGAAAAATAATATCACGCTGCTCCACTGCAATACTGAATACCCGACACCCTTTGAAGATGTGAACCTGCTTGCGATGACCGCAATGAAAAAGAGATTTGGCGTGAAGGTGGGCTATTCCGATCACACGCCGGGGATAGAGGTTCCTGTCGCAGCCGTTGCCCTCGGCGCAGAGGTCATCGAGAAACATTTTACCCTCGACAGGAAGATGAAAGGGCCTGACCACATGGCATCCCTCGAACCGAAAGAACTCGAAGCGATGGTTGTTGCCATAAGGAATATTGAAAAGACCCTCGGCAACGGGATCAAAAGACCGTCACCATCTGAGATAAAGAACAGGGCCATTGCGCGAAAGAGTATCGTAGCGTCAATGGATATTAAAAAAGGCGAAGCATTCTCAGAAGAGAATATCACGACAAAACGACCGGGTACCGGCATTGATCCTATGATGTGGTACAAAGTGATCGGCAAAAAGGCAAAGCGGAATTTCAGGATGGACGAACTGATAGAGGTATGACGGAAGGACAAGAGCAGCAGTATTTCGTATATCGTCGATCGTATATAGTGAACAGCAAAAGACCTTTAAGGCCTTTTACGATATACGATATACGAAATACGATATACTGCTCTATACTATATGAAGAAACCAAAACGTAAGATAGCAGTTGTCACGGGGGCGCGGGCAGAGTATGGCCTGCTGTACTGGGTCATAAAGTGCATCCATGAGAATCCCGGACTTGAGCTGCAGCTTATTGTTACGGGAATGCACCTGTCTGCCGAGTTTGGCAATACCGTAAAAGATATCGAAAAGGACGGATTTCCGATTGCCGACAGGGTAGAGATGCTCCTTTCCTCGGACTCGGGGGTATCGACCGCTATCTCGATGGGCGTGGGCATTACCGGGTTTGCAAGGGCCTACGAGAGGTTAAGGCCGGACATCATCCTTGTCCTCGGCGACCGTTTCGAGATATTCTCCGCGGCTGCTGCTGCGGTGCCGTTGAGAATACCCGTTGCCCATATCCACGGCGGAGAGGCCACGGAAGGTGTCATGGATGAGCAGTTCCGCCACGCTGTCACCAAGATGAGCTCCATTCACTTTCCCGCAGCGAAAAGGTATGCCGACAGGATCATACAGATGGGGGAAAGCCCCGGCAGGGTTTACTGTTTTGGTGCCCCGGGACTGGATAATATCTATAAACTGCAATTGATGAACAGGAAGGAGATTATCGAGGAACTCGGTTTACCTGAAAAGGGTAAGACAGGGATTGTCACGTTCCACCCCGAGACCATTGACAATTTTCCTGTTGAATCCCAGGTGCGGGAACTTTTAAAGGCGCTCTCTGAGATCAGGGGCATCTTCTGGGTCATTACCATGTCAAACGCAGACCCCGGTGGAAGGGCCATACAGACCTTGCTGGAGAAGTTTGTCCTGGAAAACGGCAGCAGGGCAAAGATGTTTGCATCCCTCGGCCAGTTGCGATACCTATCACTCCTGAAACATGCAGACCTTATGGTAGGAAACTCATCATCGGGTATCGTTGAAGCGCCTTCATTCAGGCTGCCCGTGGTGAATATCGGTGACAGGCAGGGCGGCAGGACCCGTTCGGAGAACATCATCGATGTCCCTGTATGCAGGAAAAAGGATATCGTGAAGGCCATCAATAAGGCGACAAGCGATGATTTCAAGAGGTCGTTAAAGGGACTCAAGAACCCTTACGGGAAAGGTAATGCCAGCGAAAAGATCGTACAGACACTGAAGATAATAGATCTAAGCGGTATAGTAAAAAAGCAATTCCACGAGATGCCCCAATGAAGGCAATAAAGGTGCAGTATGGATAAAATAAAACTGAAATCACTCCTTGTCCCGCCGGATACGACAATCAAAAAGGCCATGCAGCGGCTTAGCGAAACATCGGAGAGGATACTTTTTGTTGTCGATGTCAGGGAGGCTATTCTCGGAACACTAACGGATGGCGATATCCGGACAGGCCTCATCAATGGGCTTAAATTTACGGATATTGTCGAACTGGTTATGAACCGTCAATTCACCGCCGTGAAAGAAGGTACACCAAATCTGAAACAGTACGTCAAAACACTTATGGTGGAGAACAAGATCGAACAGATACCCGTCATAGACAACGAGGATGTGATCATTGACGTCCTGCTCTGGACTGATATCCTCGGAAAAGGGAAAGGGACAAAACCGAAAAAGGTCTTTGAAAACCCTGTTGTTGTTATGGCAGGAGGCAAGGGCACGCGCATGGATCCGTTTACGCGGATACTTCCGAAACCGTTGATCCCCATAGGGAATAAGCCTGTTATTGAGCTTATCATGGAGAGCTTCTATAAATTCGGTTTTTACCGGTTTGCCTATTCCCTCAATTACAAAAAGGAATACATTAAGCTCTTTCTCAGGGAGGCAAAACTTCCTTATCAGATCGACTGGGTCGAGGAAGATGATTATTACGGCACCGCAGGCAGCCTGTTTCTCCTTAAGGATACCATTAAAGAGACATTTTTTGTGACGAACTGCGACTCGCTTCTGAACATTGATTATGGCGATGTCCTGAGGTGGCATAGATCCAACGGCGCAGCAATCACGATCATCGGCTGTCATAACGAGATCAAGATCCCCTTCGGCGTTCTCCACATGAGCAACGGGGTCCTTGAAGGGATCATAGAAAAACCGGTCCACGATACGATCATCAATACAGGCGTCTACGTGATGGAGCCCGAGATCCTGAAATATTTTAACAGCAAAAAACACATGGATATGAACGAACTCATCGAGGTCGTATCCGCGCAGAAGAAAGTCGTCGTCTATCCGATATACGGAGGATGGATCGATATCGGCCAATGGGAAGAGTACAAAAAGAGCGTTGAACAATTCGGAGGTTTAAGCATTTCATGAAAAACCGTTATACCACAGTCCATTACAATGAAGAACTAAGGCCCCATACATTATACCCGGAAAAATTCTGCAACCATCTGGCGGATCATTATTTCCGAAGAAGATCGGGCAAGCTGCTGGATCTCTGCTGCGGCAGGGGTGAACATATGGATATCTTCCGGAAGATAGGCTTTGAGGTCTACGGGATTGATATGGACACTGTGGCAAAAGAAAAGGGACTCAACGTTGCCGTTGCAGATATCGAGCATGAGTCTTTCCCTTTTGAAGATAATTTTTTCGATGTGATCATGATGAAATCAGCCATCGAGCATATCCGTAATATCGATCACCTGATGAGCGAGGTATACCGGGTACTTAAACCGGGAGGATCATTCCTCGCAACGACCTGTGACTGGAAAAAGAATTACAAGGTCTTTTATGATGACTACACCCATAAGACACCCTTTACCAGGGCATCCATGGAGGACATGTTCAAGATGTTCGATTTCAGGAATTTCTTCGTTGAGCACTTCTATCACCTTCCTTTTACATGGAAAAACCCATTCTGCAAAAGCCTGACGAGACTTTTTGCCTTAATGCCGTTAAAATATACGCAGACGACAGAACTGACAGAATTCAAAAAGCTGATCAGATTTTCAAAAGAGGTTCAGCTCCTCGGTTATGCTGAGAAATGATTTGATAGGTATCACATGAAAAACAATAAAAAGTTACATATATATCTCGGTGACCTTGTCCACAACTTTCTCGGCGGGGGGTCCTATATGTTCCCGCTTAATATCGGTTTTCTTGCATCATACGCAAAAAAGGTTTTTGGCAATGAGGTGGATATCGAACTTTTTAAATACCCCGGAGAACTCATAAAAAGATTAAAGATCGATCCGCCGCACATCCTTGGCTTAAGCAATTATAGCTGGAGCGCCAACCTGAACAATGAAGTATCGAAACTTGCAAAATCCGTTGACAACAAGACTATGGTAGTGTGGGGCGGCCCCAATATCAACCAGACCGATGACGGCTACGGCGAATTTTTCAAGAGAAATCCGATGGTTGATTTTTACGTTATAAACGAAGGAGAGGTAGGCTTTGCGAACCTGCTTGGGCGGTTTATCGAAAACAGCGCGGACATTGCAAAAAGCAAAGGGGCCGCGATAGACGGCTGCGTATTTTTCAATGGAGTACCGGTATGCGGAAGACGGCTTGAAAGAATAGAGGACCTCGACAGCGTTCCATCACCTTACCTTACCGGCACGCTTGATAAGTTCTTCGATTATGATCTGATCCCGATCATTGAAACGAACAGGGGCTGTCCTTTTACCTGTACCTTCTGCGCCCAGGGACTCGTGTCCCAGCACAAGGTCAAACTGTACGATATAAACAGGGTACTGGATGAACTGGACTATATCGCGGATCACGTAAAGAAAACTAACCTCCTCTGTTTTGCCGACGCTAATTTCGGCATCTCCAAAAGGGACATCAAGATCGCGGAACGCATCAGGCTTCTCCAGCAAACCAGGGACTATCCCCGTCGATGCACGATTAACTGGGTCAAAACAAAAAGAAGCATTGAGATCGCGGAGATAATGGGAGAGGCGACATATCTCGTCTCATCCTTACAATCGCTTGACCCGGTGGCGTTAAAAAACATCAAGAGGAGCAACATCGAGAGCAAATACTTCCGGGAGATCGTTGATCATGTCAACGAAGCCGGTGGAGTTTCAGGTACAGAGATCATTCTGGCGCTTCCGGGGGAGACGAAAAAGAGCCACCTCACAAGCCTGAGGACGATCTTTGACTGGGATGTCAGCTATATAATCTGTTATAACTGCCTCCTCATCGATGGAAGCGAGCTGACACTTCCCGAAGAACGAAAAAGATTTGAGCTTGCAACGAAGTTCCGCCTTATCGACAGCGCGTTCGGACAATACGACGATGTCCTGTCATTCGAATGCGAAGAGGGCATCAGGTCAACGTCGACCATGTCCGAAGAAGAGATCCTTTTCTTCCGTCCCGTCCACTGGCTTATCCAGTTTTTCTGGAACTACCGGTGTTATTTCGATCTGATGAAATTTATCTATTCGAAAGGGATCAACCCCGTTGATTTCATTGTTGCGGTTATAGAAAATTCAGGAGATGCACCGCAGTCGGTCCGTTCTATCTTCAGCGATTTCCGGGATGAAGCAAGGGATGAGTGGTTTGATACCCCTGAGAGTCTTCGCAGTTATTACAGCAAGCCCGATAATTTTACCTTCATCCGGGAAGGTGGTGTGGGAAAGATGAACGGGAAATATACATGGCGCGTTATCCTGGAATGCAAGAGGGATTTTGATTCGTATGTCGGATCTGTGGCTTCAGAGATGTTGCCAGCCTGGAAAAGCGAGATTGATGATTTAGTTACATTTGCTTCACATGCATTGCTCGATTTCAGCGACGGAATAGATTTCAGTGCAACCAGGGAAGTAGAGTTTGCATATGACATCCTCGCATGGAGGAAGAACAGGTATGAGGGCGACCTCGAAAAGAGGAAGAACAAAGAATTCTTCTATTTTCCCGAAGAGAAAGAGAAGGCCTTGAACGTGCTGCTCGATCAGTACCGGCATCAGAATATGAACGTTACGATGAGGAAGATGACCGAGCATATGCGCATCACCGATCTATACTATGAAATAAAAGAGATGTGATGGTAATATTAAAAAATCCTAGCTTGCACGGCACCCTCGAAGAGTGAAAATGATGTATCCGGGACTTTCCTCCGTAAGGATGAGCATGGCGTCGGGACATCCCCCGCAAACACGCTCATTCCGCTCCTGCGGCTTCATTCGCTCGCGTTCGGCTTCGGAACTTTTGCTTCGCAAAAGACCAAGCTTCCTTGCCTCACGACGGTTTGCTCCGGGATATCCCGGCGCCATGCTCTCATTATATGACCGGGTAGACTATTTTTTACGTAATATCGAAATTCTAAGCACGAAGCACTAAACAATATCAAAATTCAAATATTAAATATTCCAAGCAGGTGCATGTTTCCTGCAGTTTTGAACATTTGAATTTGTTTAGGATTTAGAAATTCGGATTTAGGATTTCATTCATACATACGGATTTAAGAATTGCCCATAATGGAAAAACATATCGAAAGGGGAATTGATGAAAGATTATCTACGTGAGAATGTTCGTTTTATCGTGAGGACGGAGATGCTTGTCGGCAACGAGATGGCGAAGGAGCTGCCGAACCGTTTAAAAGACCTTGAGTTGAGCAGGGCCGGGCTGGTGATCGACAGCGGGCTTTATGAGAACAATGTATATGTAAAAGAGATCATCGAGCTTATGAAGGCACAGTTGGCGAAAGTTGTTCTTCTCGTAAGCGAGATGCCTGAGCCTACATATGATTATCTCGATCAGGTGAAAGTACAATTCGAAGCGCATGACCTGGACTGCTTTGTCGGGATCGGAGGCGGCAGCACGCTCGATCTGGCAAAAGGCCTTGCGACACTTAAGACCAATAAGGGAGATGCGATCAATTACAGGGGATTCGGCAAGGTAAAGAATGTGCCTCTGCCGGTTATTGCGTTGCCTTCTACTGCCGGTACGGGCAGCGAGGTGACACCTTATGCCGTTTTTATCGACACAAAGGAGAAGTGGAAATTTGGCATTAACACTGAATACAACTATCCCCGGCTTGCACTCTATGACCCGCATTTCCTCGACAGTTGTCCCTTCAACATATACGCTTCATCGGGGATGGACGCCATGACGCACACGCTCGAAAGCTTTGTGGCGAAGAATGCGACGGCACTGTCGAGGAATTTTTCACGGCAGGCATTTAAGTTATTGTTTGAAAATCTGAAAAAGATCGCGAAGGGCGACTTCTCCAATGAAACAAAGCTTAACCTGCTTGTTGGAAGCGGGTGTGCGGGCATTGCGTTGATGAATGCAGGGGCAGGCCCCGCAGGCGCGCTGAGTTACCCGCTTGGGGTTTATTTCGATGTACCCCACGGCCTTGCAGGTTCCGTATTCCTTTCGTCAGTGATAAAACGTAATGTAAAGGCCGGTTACGCTGAATACGCGGAACTCTTCGACCTTGTTTTTGAAGAAAGGGCCATACCCGTGCAGGAGAAATCGCTCCGCTTCGCAGACGAGATCGTAAGGCTCTGCGAGGAGCTTCGCATACCTACTTCCCTTAACGGCTTTGGCGTGAAGACCGAGGCAGACTTAAGATTAATTATCGACAACTCGATGCAGTTAAAGGCGGCCTTTGAACAGAACCCGGTGCCGTTCGGCATTAAAGAGATAGAGGAAACGATCTATTCGCTTAAATAAACCCAGTTAAGAGGAGATAACATGAAATTTGACCGTTCAATGGAGATCTATGAGAAGGCGCTGAACCTTATCCCGATGGGTACCTCGACCTTCAGCAAAAACCCGAACCTCTTTGTCATAGGCGCTTCGCCGCTTTACATACAATCGGCAAAGGGATGCGTGCTGTACGATGTAGACGGCAACGAGCTCATTGATTACTCGATGGCGCTTGGGCCAATCATCCTTGGCTACGCAAACGCCGAGGTGAACAAGGCTGCGAAAAAGGGGATAGACGAAGGGCTCGTTTATACGGTCTCTTCGCCGGAAGAGTCCATGCTGGCAGAAAGGCTTATCGATATCATCCCCTGCGCCGAGATGGTGCGTTTCTGTAAAAACGGCTCGGATGTGTGCGAGGGCGCAATAAGGCTTGCCAGGAATTACACGCAGAAGCTGAAGATCATGACCGTCGGAGGTTACCACGGTTTCCATGACTGGTTTATCGTTTCAACGCCCCGCAACAAAGGCATTCCCAAGGTCATGGCAGAATGGATCTTGCCGCATAACTATAACGATATAGACGCAATAGAAAAAACAATTAATGCTCAAGGCGATGAGATAGCAGCGTTGATCATGGAGCCTGTTATCAATTATGAACCAAAGACAGGTTACCTGGAAAGAATAAGAGAGCTGACCGAGAAAAATAATATTGTACTGATATACGACGAGATGAAGACAGGTTTTCGCCTCCATATAGGCGGAGCACAGAAGTACTTTAACGTTGTGCCTGATATAGCGGTTTTTGCGAAAGGACTTTCTAACGGATTTCCGTTAAGCGTGCTGGCCGGTAAAAAGTATCTCATGAAACAGTTTGAAGATGAGAATTGTTTTTTCTCCGGTTCCTACGCAACAGAAAAGGCCTCCCTTAATGCGGCGCTGAAGACGATAGAGATACTTGAAAGGGATAAGGTCATTGAGCAAAACTGGAAGATCGGGGATATCCTCAAGAGAGGCATAAGGAAGATAATTAATAAACACAACCTCCATGAATTTATGAACATTGTGGGATTCGCTCCCATGACACATTTTGTAATGGTCGATTACAAGGGTTTCACCGTTAATGAGATCAGATCGTTTATACAGCAGGAGTGCATAAAGCGGGGAGTTCTTTTCGTTGGTTATCACCATATATGTTTCGCACACAGGAAAAAACACATAGACCGCACGCTGAAGGTATATGACGAAGTAATGTCCTTGCTGAAACAGGCGATAGATGATGGAAGTCTCAGGGATAAGATCGAAGGGAAGCCGATAAGTGCTTTTAGCGTGCGGTCCAATTAAGACAACATGAAGTTTCTCGTCATAGGATATGGCTCAATAGGGAAAAGGCACGCCGCAAATGTAATTTCTATGGGTCATCAGGCTGTCCTCCTCAGGCATTCAAAAGGTAATGAGAACAAAGAGGGCCTGAAAGAATATTATAGACTCGAAGACGTGCTCGAAGGCGAAAAAGGTATTGATGGTGTTATCATCTGCTCACCAACAACGAAGCATCTGGATGATGTGAAGGAATTAATTCATCATGGTATCCCCTTTTTACTCGAAAAACCACCGACACATGATCTTAAGTCAACCAGTGAGATGCAGGAGATCATAGTATCCAACAAGTTCACCTCCTATGAGATGGGATTTAACCTGAGGTATCATCCTATCATACAGTTTATTAAAGATTTTTTGCCGAACGTAGGAAAGATTTATGCAACGAAGATCTACGTTGGTTATTATCTCCCATACTGGAGAAAGGGTGTTGATTACCGCGAATCAACAAGCGCTAAAAAAGAGCTTGGCGGAGGAGTTCACGTGGAGCTCGCTCATGATATAGACTACACGCTCTGGTTGATAGGCTGTCCCGAGAAGGTGGTCGGATATGTGAACAGAGTGAGTGACCTCGAAATATCGACGGACGATATCTGTTCCGCGTTAATGAAGTATAAAGATGGTTCTGTGGTGGAGATCCATCTTGACTATCTTTCACATAAATATTTAAGGGGAGGACAGATCATTGCTGAAAATGGGACCCTTGAATGGAAGTGGAATCCGGCCGAAGGAAATGTATCGTATTTTGATAAGGAAAGCTCCGGTTCTAAAGAGATTTTTACAGTAGGACCCGGTTATGATTTTAATACGACCTATACAGATGAATTGAAACATTTTATCGATGTAATAAATGGCAGGGAGAAAAGCACGGTGGACATTGCCGATGCTGTTGACACGATGAAGGTCATTCGGGCTATCGAGGTTTCTGACCGGGAAGAGAAATGGATTGCCATGAAGGAGATTGTTTCATGAAAAAGCTGGTTATAATTTCAGGAGGTCTTGGCGTCCTGGGCCAGAGTTACGCAAAGGCGCTGGAAGGGGAAGGCTATGACATACTTTTGCTCGACATGAAAGAGACCCCGGACGATAAAAAGATCTATGGTGAACTATTCCAATGCGACATCTCGGATGAGAAAGACATCAAGAGATTGCGGGACCACTTGGCATCGATGGAGTGTGAGGTCCATGGACTCATCAATAACGCGTCATGCCAGCCCCCGGGGTTTGCCAACGAACTTGATGATTATTCGACTGAAACCTTTCGTAAGGTTCTCGATGTAAACCTGGTAGGAAGCTTTTTACTCACCAGGACAGTAATCCCGTTCATGAAAAAACAAGGGTTCGGGAGCATTATCAACATAGGCTCAATCCAAGGTGTTGTGGCGCCCACATTTCAGATATACGAAGGCATGAATATCACGTCACCACTGGTTTATGCGGTTGCAAAGGCCGGGATGATCCATTTCTGCAAATGGGTAGCCGCAAAATATGGAAAATGGGGTATCCGGTGCAACGCCATATCACCTGGCGGGGTCGGAGATTCGCAGAGAGGCGGGAGCGAATTCGCGAAGACCTACGCGTCAAGGACACCGCTTGGGAAGATGGCTGATTCTGACGATGTTGCTGAGGCAGTGAAATTTCTCATGAGCGACAAATCCAAATATATCACCGGCCAGAACCTCCTCGTCGACGGGGGATGGACGATATATTAATTTGCGATTGTAGATTTCAGATTGCAGAATGATTGATAGCTTTGATAGTGTTGATGTGAGGTTATATGTATAAAGACAGAAGAATTCTGGCGGTTATAACAGCGAGGGGAGGGAGTAAAGGGCTCCCAAGGAAAAATATCAAACCGCTTTTGGGTAAGCCCCTCATTGCATGGACAATCGAAAAGGCGCTGGCAAGCAATTACCTCGACAGGATCATCGTTTCCACAGACGATAAAGAGATCGCGGAGATCGCAAAAAACAGCGGCGCTGAAGTTCCTTTTTTAAGACCAAATGAATTGGCCGGCGATCATGCAAATTCGGTTGATGTTGCTATACACGCGATTAATTTTATGAAGGATAGAGGCGAGCAGTTCGATTATATCGCACTACTCGAGCCGACATCACCCCTAAGAAAAGATGGTGATATAGACAGGGCGATTGAAACACTGGTTGATGCCGGTGACAGCGCTGACAGCTTGGTGAGCCTTGGCAAGATAACACTCGAACATCCATGGGTCGCAAAAAAAATTGAAAAACATGGATATATGGTGTCGTTTGTGGAAAATGCTGAAAATGTTGTGAGACGCCAGGAATTGAAAGATGCCTTTTTCCCATATGGGGTCATTTATCTTTCAAGTATACATTCATTGTTTCATGAACGCACATTCTATCCCAAAAGGACGATACCTCTCTTTATAGAGAGATGGCAGTGCTACGAAATCGATGACATATACGACTTTATTGCCGTTGAAGCTATTTTGGGAGAACGTTTATTGAAAAAAGAGAAAGGTTAAGGAGGGTCATGAAAGATAAAATACTGTATATTGTCCATTGTGTTGATACTGAAGGGCCGTTGTACGAACCGCTGGAAGCAACCTTTGATCTGATAAAAAAGATCTTTGGGCTCAACATTCCTCCATCAGTTGAAAATCTTCGTAAATTACAAAGCGGAAAAGGCATACCTGCAAATATAAGGTCTCTGGTAAAACATTTTGTCTCTTTCGATGGCAGGCTCAACTATAACACAGATTGGCATATGGTCGACGGAATGCTCAATGAAATATTATCTGAAAAATGGAGAAAACAATACAAAGACGATTTTGATAACGGATGTATATTTAACTGGTTTATTCTTGACCACGTTGGATACAAGGTTAATCCAAGAAGACGGGCACTTGGTTACAATGTCGTTTTTGAACATTATCTGGATAAACTCAAAGAATATAACTGTAAGCACGATGAGACACATTTCCATTTTCATCCAGTATCTTTCTTAAGAGAAGCTCACAAGTCTTCCAATAATTTATCTTATACCAATGAGCATCTCCAGATATTGAGTCGTCGCGTAATCGACCATGGGTGGTTTCCTGCTGCATTCCGTCCCGGTTTTCATTGTGAACGTCCTGATATAAACTTCTTTCTCGAACAGTGGATTCCTTTTGACTTTGCGAACCAGGGGGTGGAAAAAGATAAAGAACGCTACGCTGAACTGCAGAAAGATGTGGGCACCGGACGATACGGCGACTGGAGAAGGGCAACATCCGAGTGGGAGGTCTATCACCCGGATTTTTATGATTACCAGATAAAAGGGGGTATGAAAAGATATATAGCAAGGTGTCTCAACCTCAATTCACGCTTGAGGGCAATCGATGAGTATGAGATAGAAAAGGCCTTTAGAAGGGCAGATTCCGATAAACGGACTATTATGGCTATCGTCAGTCACGATGAAAGGGAGGTGCGGCCATATATAGACCATTGTTATAAATTGGTCAGGAAAGTTCACAAAAAATACCCGGATGTAAAGATTAAGAACTCAGGTGCTTTGCAGGCTATGCGTGCAGCACTGAATCTTAAAAAGGAAAAACCTGTCTCATTTAAGGTTTCTTTAACAAATAGATTATTTACAGTAAGAACCGATAAGCCTTGCTGGGGGCCGCAACCTTATTTCTGTTTTAAAACAAAAACTAATCTTTACATCCATGAAAACCTTGACTATCATGGAGATATGCACTGGAGTTACACATTTGATGCCGATACCATATTCCTGGACCAGCTTGAGTCTATAGGCTTGGCTACTAACGATGATTATGGAAATACCACTGTATGGCGGAAGTCCTTGTGAGGGAATATACCGTCGATTACATCAATGAGTTTGACTTACCGCAGGCACTCCGCTTATTGAGAGATTTTATCGGCAGTGAATCTTATTTTGGTGCAGATAATAAATATGTCCGCTGGCAATACTTCGATTCGCCCTTTAAGACAACGATGGTCGACAAGAACCAATACTCAATGCTTGTCTTTCTTGACGAAGACAGGAATATACTCGCGCTGGATGCCTTCCTCCCATGGAAAACATATGTTGATGGGAAGGAAGCCAAGACTGTATGGGATATCGAGTGGATGAATTTCTCAAAAATTAAAGGCCTTGGGCGGGAACTGGTCAAAAGATTGCGCGGGATGACTGAAATTTATTGTGGTTATGGAGTGAACCAGCTATCTTACAATTCATATGAAAAGCTCGGCTATCCTATGATAAATGAAATAGAGAGAAAGATTGCTGTCATGGATGCAGGAAAATGTCTTTTTTTGTTCGGGAATGATTCAATAAAGGGACAGAAGGAATTTTTAAGGGAATCGGCAGAGCGATGCTCCAGGATAAGGCAGGACTATGTTGTTATCCAAGATTTTTCGGACATATCAGAAGACTACTGGATAGACCATACTCAGCGCTTCGCAATTTCATCGTATAAGAATTTAGAGGTTCTTAAGTGGCGTTACTTAAATCACCCTTACATATATTATAACATCATTACGATAGACCCTGAGGCAAAGAAGGGACTATCAGTGGTCAGACTGGAAAAAATAAAGGGTGTTGACGGGAGGGTGCTTAGAATACTGGAGATGCTGCCAGTGCGTGGTTATGAAGAAGATCTAACGAGGGCTGTGTTAAGCTTTGGCCGTGACCATGGTCTGATACTTGCCGATTTTTTTTGTGTATCAAAAAAATATTGCGATGAAGTATGCAGATCGCCATTTATCGGATTATCCGAACATCGGGAATATGCCGTACCGATGCTCTTCCAGCCGATTGAAGTCAGGGAAAGAAAGAGCATCAACATGGTGTTGGACTGTAACGGTGAATTCAAAAGAGTATCTTTTGAAGAATTTTACGCAACAAAAGGCGACAGCGATCAGGATCAGTCTATCAACGAGGACTATAGAACTGTTAGCCTGTAATATCCTATAAATCACCGATGCGCATTATAAGCTTCAAGAAAAGAAAGGAGCAGGAATATGTATAAAATAAAGTATCTCGATATTTTTGCCTCCGAGATAGCCGAGTTTCTAGGCTTAAAACTTATCGGGAAAGATTTTGTCGTTAAATATCCCTCATCGGTAAATAACTTCGGTAATAAAGCCTTTTTATATTTAAGCGAAAACGATACCATCCCGGAAAAAAAGATTAAAAGACATAAAGATGTTCTTATTTTGACAGCGAAAAAGCTGAGTTCAAAACATGATGGACTATCATATATTATCGTTGATAATCCGAGGGTCAAGTTCATTAATGTCTTGAATGAATTTTTCGTAGAATATGACTCCGTTGTAATATCGCCATCTGCAAAGATCGATGCAAATGCCAGGATTGGATACGGTGTTTCAATAGGAGAGAACACGGTAATAGGGCCTGAAGTGATCATAGGAAACAACTCAAGAATCATGAATAATGTAGTCATAACGGGGCGCGTCAGGATAGGCAATAATTGTTTTATTAAACACAATTCAACAATAGGCAGTACAGGTTATGACTTTGAACTTGATGAAGACGGAAAGCTGATACATTTCCCCCATGTCGGGAAAATATCAATAGGTGATAATGTCTGGATAGGAGCCAACACATGTATAGAAAGCTCGGCTATCGATGATACGGTTATTGAAGACAATGTAAAGATTGACGACCTCGTGCAGATTGGGTCTAACTGTGTAGTGAAAAAAGGTACGATGATTACTGCCGGAGCCATCATCAGCAGGCAGGTTGTAATCGGCAGGCATTGTCTTATCGCGCCGAACGCCAGTATAAGGGATTCTGTGCTGATAGGAAACAATGTAACCATCGGGATAGGGGCGGTGGTTATCAGAGACCTGAAGGACAACGGTGTTTATGCGGGCAATCCAGCACGTTTGTTAAGGAAGAGAAAGGAGGAACAACAGTCACATGATAAAAAATAAACAAAACGAAATGTTTCCTGAAAAGATTCCTCCCTTCCTGAAAAACAAAATGGAAGCTATAAGAAAGGAAAAAGGGGAGAATTCCGGCGACTATAAGGGAATTTATCTGCAGTACAAAAAACTTGGTCTCGAAAATATTCCAACGAAAGAAGAAAACGTCAAGCACTGGGAAGCTGACCTGGATGTCGAACTGGGGGGTCATAAGCTGAGAGGCGTAGAGCGCTTATATCGAAGGAACATGGTAATTGAGCCGACCATGATATGCGCTGCACGTTGCCGGTATTGCCTTCGCGCGGGATATGATACGTTCACTCTCAGTGAATCCGAATTGACAAAAATAGCGCAATACTGCGGATCAAAAGAGTTAAGAGATGAAGTACGGGAGGTTCTTATCACTGGGGGAGATCCATTCATCATCCCGCAGAGGTTAGGTTTTTTTATTGAATCCATCGCCAGGTACGCACCAAACATAAAGATAGCAAGAATAGCGACGCGGCTCTTAACCCAGGACCCGGCGAGGATTGGCAATAATGTTATTGAAATATTCAAGAAGAAGCTTGATATTCGTTTTGAAATCGCAACTCAGATAAACCATCCTGTTGAATTTTTTCCTGAAACAATAGAAAGGTTGAAAGTTTTTAAAGAAATGGGAATTGCCATTTATTCACAGAACGTGCTCCTCAAGGGTGTGAATGATGATATTGCTACCTTGGTAGAACTCTATGACAAAATGAGGGCATTCGGCATTGAGGCACATTATCTTTTCCACTGTTTGCCGATGAAAGGCATGCATCACCTCAGAACCTCCTTGGCAAAAGGTTTGGAACTGGCAAAAAAACTGACGAACAGTGGTGTTATTTCAGGAAGGGCCAAACCAATGTATGCCGCGATGACTGACATAGGAAAGATCACTCTGTATGAAGGTACGATATTAAAAAGGGACAGCCATAACAGGATTTTGCTTCAATCCGATTATCTGTATCAGGAAAGAATCAACTGGAATCCTTCTTGGCAATTGCCCAAAACGGCCGAAGTCGACGAAAACGGTTACCTGCTGATGTGGTACCTTGACGGAAGCGATTCGTGACAACGCTGACATTAAGTGGATCCCGATATGTATCCTGAGATATTCGATTCTCGCCTTGAAAAACTTTCATTGAAAAGACTCTCCGAAGAGGTTGAAAGACCTCTCTTGCTTAAACAATTGGAATATGTTTTCAAAAAAAGTCCTTTTTATAAGAAAAAACTGCAGACGTTTAAAAGCGCCAAAGAAGCATTTAATCATTTTAAATTATTGCCATTTACCGAAAAGAAAGAGATTATCGATGATCAGATAGAATTTCCCCCATTGGGAAGCAACCTGTCTGTTGACAGAAAAAAGGTGATCAGAATTCATCGAACTTCAGGAACGACAGGGCGGCCGGTTTTTATCGCGATGACCGGCAATGATATAGAGGCAACAATTCGGTCAGGAGCACGCTGTTTCTGGGCATCGGGACTTAGACCCGATGATGTTGTTTTCCATTGTTTGAATTACTGCATGTGGATCGGCGGTTATACGGATCACCAGAGTCTTGAAAAGACAGGCGCCTCTGTAATACCTTACGGTGTGGGCAATTCTAAAAACCTGATAGAATCAATCATTGAAGTAAAACCAACTGCCCTTAGCTGCACAGTGTCATATCTGAAAAAACTGGAACTTCTGTTGGAAAATGATTTCAATATGGAGCCTGCCAACCTGAGCTTGACAAAAGGTTTGTTCGGTGGTGAAGGAGGGCTACAGGATAGACAGATAAGAAAAAAGATAGAAGATACATGGGGAATCAAGGCAATGGATGCCAATTATGGTGTTTCAGACGTTCTAAGCATGTTCGGTGGAGAGTGCAGTGAACAGAAAGGGTTGCATTTTATGGGACAGGGCAACCTTTATATTGAGTTGATAGACCCTGATTCCGGAGAAGTATTCCCTATAGAAAAAGGTGTGACAGGTGAATTTGTCTTGACTAATCTTCAGCGTGAAGCGCAGCCTGTCATTAGGTTCAGGACCCATGACATGGTTGAGATACTGGATCATAACAGATGCGATTGCGGAAGGTCGAGTTTCAGGTTCAAGGTCTTGGGGCGAAGCGATGATATGATTGTAGTAAAAGGTCTTAACATATACCCGGTTGCTATCGGCGGGGTCGTTTCAGAGTTTCTTGATGCAATGACCGGTGAGTATCAAATTATTGTTGAAAATAAGCAGCCCGTTGATAAGATCACTGTAGCAATAGAGTACCGCGACGGATTATCAGAGAACGAAAGGGGAAGGCTGAATCTTGCCATAGCAAAAAGAATTAAGGAAAGATTTGAGGTTAACTCCCAGATAGAACTCGTTCCGGCAGGCGCGTTACCAAGGACTGAAGGGAAAACCAAAAGACTTGTCCGGATAGAGCACACCTTATGATTGAAAGAATAATTTTCCTTTTAGAGGGCTATTTTAGCCAACGTGACTATCAGCGGTTTGGAATAGAGACCCTACGGGAAAATGGTTTTGATGTTGAAATATGGGATATGACCCCTACCTTATATGCTAATTATTCAAGAGTTTATAGCATGCCCGATTGTCGTGGCTTGAGTATTTTCAATGATAGACAGCAGGCATATGAAAGACTGTCTAATCTAACGAGCAGCGATTTTGTCGTGAATTTCGTAAGTTATTATTTTTGGAACTTATGGGTCTACTCGGCATTAAGTAAATCATCTGCTTCCTATGCGGTTTTTTGTGCCAATGCTATCCCTGTTGCCAGAGAGATTTATCTCCAGAAAAAAAGAGAAGTGTTGAAGAACTTATTTAGTATGAAATCAACAACGTTACTGAAGCATATATATATGAAAATACCTTTCCGATTTCTTGGTATTAAACCGGTCAGTTTTATTTTTGCCGGTGGGAGCAAATGCATGCAATACCATTATCCCATTAGTAAGGATACAGAGGTGTTGTGGATTCATACTTTAGACTACGACATCTATTTAAAGGAAAAAAGCAGACCTTGTCCGGGGCGTGATATTGCAGTGTTTATAGATGAATTCCTGCCTTTGCACCATGAATATGCCATGTTTAAGTTAGATCCACCGATTGAGGTGGGAAAATATTTTACCTACCTTGACCGCTTCTTTGAATCCGTCGAGAGAAAGACCGGGTATGAGGTAGTTATAGCGGAATGTCCTGAAGCCAATTATGAAGATACCCCGGATTATTTCAGGGGCCGTAAACGCTTTAAAGGACAAACAGCCGGACTTGTTCACGAAAGCAAATTGGTTTTAGGACATTATAGTACTGCCTTAAATTTTGCGAATCTTTTTCAAAAGCCTGTTATTTCCATGTCTTGTTCTGATTTTAGAAAAAAGCCTATAGAGTATCATATTCAAGAGATAGCTAAGTGGTTTGGAAAATCGCCGATTTTTATAGATGAGACTCAAGATATTGATTGGGAATTTGAGCTAAATATAAGTAAAGAGCATTATGATAACTACCGTAATGCTTATATCAAAACAGAGAATAGCCAGGATCTACCCTTTTGGCAGATCGTGGCGAATAGACTGAAAAAAGGATTTTAGAAGGGGAACACATGTCAATATTTGATGGAAAAACAATACTGGTGACCGGCGGGACAGGGTCTTTCGGGAAAAAATTTATTGAGACCATTCTGAAAGAACACCATCCTGAAAAATTAATCGTTTTCAGCCGTGACGAACTGAAGCAATTCGAAATGGCGCAGATGTTTTCTGAAAAAGACTACCGTTGTCTCAGATATTTTATCGGTGACGTGAGGGACAAGGACAGGTTGTACAGGGCTTTTTATGGAGTAAATTATGTTATCCATGCTGCTGCCCTAAAACAGGTACCGGCTGCGGAAAGAAATCCTTTCGAAGCCGTTCAAACGAACATTATAGGCGCTGAGAATATCATAAACGCGGCCATAGATTGCGGCATAGAAAAGGTAATAGCCCTTAGTACAGATAAAGCGTCGAATCCAGTCAATCTTTACGGCGCAACAAAACTTTGTTCCGATAAACTTTTTATTTCAGGCAACTCTTATTCAGGTTGGAGAAAGACGCGGTTTGCCGTTGTGCGATATGGAAACGTCATCGGAAGCCGGGGAAGCGTAGTGCCATATTTTATGAAGATGAGAGAGGCTGGAATAATACCCATAACTGACACAAGGATGACGCGTTTCTGGATAAGCCTGGAACAAGGTGTCAGGTTTGTAATAAGATGCCTCGAGATCACAGAAGGAGGAGAATTGTTTGTCCCGAAGATACCAAGTATGAATATCACAGATCTTGTAAAAGCTATTGCCCCTGATTGCAAATATGAGATCATTGGTATACGACCAGGCGAAAAGATTCATGAGGTACTTGTGACTGAGGATGATGCAAGACACGCGCTTGAATTTGACGATTATTTTATCGTTGAGCCGGAATTCCACTGGTGGACGGCAAAGACCCACATATCGAACGGAGGGAAACCCGTCAAAGAAGGTTTTGTTTATGCCAGCAACACGAACGATAGGTGGTTAACGGTAGAAGAATTGAGGGGATTAGTGAAAGATTCTTAACATAATACAATGCCCCTATAGACTATAATAAATGATGAAGTTGTCAAGTTTTGTATAAAGATAATAAATGACAGATAAGGTTTTATTAATCAGACCCCAGAATATTTACGGCTATAATAATTATCCGCCCCTTAATCTTATTTCATTGGGTACACAGCTTGAAAAGGCCGGCTATAAAGTCAGAATAGTAAATTGTGCTTTCGAACCGGAACCTTTAAAAACTATTGGCATCGAATTGAAGAGTTCTTTGTTTGCCGGTATTTCAATAGTTACATCAGAGGTATCTGATGCTTATAATTTAGTTAAATTTATAAAGGAAAAATCAAATATACCCGTTGTAGTTGGTGGCTGGCATTGCACCTTATTCCCTGAACAGATGGCAGAGTCAGAATATGTTGATTATGTAGTGGCGGGTGAGGGTGAAAAGCACATTGTCAATATTGCCGGGATGGTCCAAGAAAGGAATCCGGGGGGTAAGAAAGTTTTCCAAAAGGAAATCCTTGATCTCGAATCACTCCCATTGCCCGATTATGACATAGATGACAACATCGAGAGGTTCATATCGAGCTATCTGACCGATAAGCTGTCTGAGTATGTCCGGCAGCCTATGCGCTGGCTGCCGTATGAAAGCAGTAGAGGATGTCCCTCGCAATGCACGTTTTGTATTAATACCGTGACGGGTAACACGCGTTACAGGAAAAAGAGCGCTGAAAAGGTTATTTCGGAAATAGATTTCCTTATCAGAAAATATAACTTAACACACCTAAAAATAATTGATGATAATTTTTTCGTGGATATAAAAAGGGTAAGGGAGATATGCGAGGGAATTATCGCGAGAAAGCTTAATATCACGTGGGATGGTGAATGCCGTTGTGACTATTTCAATGACAGGATGCTGAACAACGAGACGCTCTTACTGTGCAAGCGTTCCGGGCTTGTCCAACTTACCCTTGGCATTGAGTCCGGATCACTTCATACACTAAGGATTATGAAAAAAGGCATAACGCCCGAACAGGCGGAACATGCCGTTCAAAAGTGTAACGAGTACAAAATTATTGCCCGCTCATCTTTTATTATTGAGATACCAGGTGAAAATATAGACGATATAAAAAAGACGATTGTCTTTATTAACAGGCTAAGGAGATATCCATATTTTACATGCGGCGCCGGGACTTTCAGACCTTATCCAAAATGCGAATTGACAAAAAAACTCCTGGAAGAAGGATATCTCCGGGAGCCTAAAGACTTCCTTGAATGGACGAATAAAGAAACTATCGACATGTATACTTCTGCAGAGTATATACGGCCCTGGCAGGTAAACGGAAAATACTCCGAAAGTGCTGCCTTTTTTTTAAACATGGAATCATCGGTACGGCTTGGAAACCACCAGATTGACCGGGCAATTGATAGACTAAAAAACAACGTTTTTACATTACTGGCGAAGGCAAGGAATAGGTTTATGTTTTACAGATTTTCTTTTGATAAAGATCTCTATAAAAGATTTTTATTGAATTTTTATAAGCGCAGACAAAACATGGAAAAAAGCGGCTCATACCCGCTGTCGAAGATGGAGACGCATAAGGGGCAATGAGGAAAGTCATTGGGGTCATAACCGCGAGGATGGCGTCCACACGTCTTCCCGGTAAGGTTCTTAAAGAGATAGCCGGCAAGACAAATTTTGCGCATCACGTCGAACGGATGAAGGAGGTGCGGGGAATTGACGGAGTTTTTCTTGCCACATCCATCGATTCTCTGAACGAAGGATTGATCAGGGAAGCGGAAAAACTCGGCTGCGGTTGGTACGCCGGCGCCGAACAGGATGTCGTCGAGCGTCATATAGCGCTATGTGAAAGAGAAAAGTCGGATGCCGTAATAAGGGTAACATGCGATTGTCCCTTGTTCGACATGGAGAGTGCGTCGAGGTTTGCAGAAATATTTAGGGATGAATACCATGATTTTATTTATGTTGCCAATGTTCCCGTGATCTACGGAACATTATCTGAGTTGATCTCTTTTAACGCCATGAAAGAGGTGCACAATCACTATAAAGGGCCTGCAGTAAGCCAGTATATAAGGGAAAATATGGGAGAGTTCAAGACATCCGGGATAGAGGTGAACAATGATCTTTACAGGCCGGAATATCGTCTTACCGTCGATGAACAAGCGGACCTCGAACTTATACGCCATATATATAACGCTCTCTATAAAGGGAAACCCATTTTATTAAAAGACGTCTATGACTGGCTTGACGATAACCCCGAGATAGCAAAGATCAATCGGCATGTCGGTGTAAAAGGGGTCAATATACAGGTCGCAAACCTGACGGAAAGGCCGCTTTTCTCCATCGTGAAGGCAGGCGATAGATACATGATACTTGACCATCAGAAAAAGGTTGTCGGCAGCATTGATTTTTTAGAAAAATTAAGATCTCTCTTCCCGGAATTAGAAGATAAATAAAATAATTGAAACGCTTGGATAAAGTTAAGGATATTTATTTTCGAGCAGATTCCTCGGTTGATATCGGTACCGGGCATATAATGCGATGTCTCACCCTCGCCGATGTTTTAAGGAAAAGGGGTTTAAATATTCACTTTATCTGCCGGAAATATAAAGGCAATATAAACCATATCATTGAAAAAAGAGGCTATATCGTTCATGGATTGCCTCCCCGAATAATGAATAAAACCGATATGCTCCTGACGGAAGAAATATTGAAAAAGGAAAACCGGAGACCGGATTTGTTGGTTTCTGACCATTACGGGATTGATGCGTCGTGGGAATCACACATAAAAGGCTGTGTTCGGAGGGTAATGGTCATTGATGATTTTACCAGCAGGCGTCACCACTGTGACCTTTTGTTAAATCAGAATTTATATAGAAATATGGAAAAGAGATACAAAGGGATGGTACCAGAGGGATGCAGGATGCTGCTCGGCGCAAAGTATATTTTACTGCGTGAACAATTTCTGCCATTAAGAAAGAAGCAGAAACAATTTAATAAAGACGTAAAAAGGATATTGGTTTTTGTTGGTGGTACAGACCCGACAAATGAAACTATGAAAGCCCTGAAAGCCATTGAGCTATTAAACAGGGATGACATTTTAATTGATGTTGTCGTCGGTGTGACAAACCCAAACAAGGATACTATCAAAAAAGTATGCGCTTTGATGCCCAATGCCCGTTACTATTGCCAGGTAGACAATATAGAAGAATTGTTATTTAAGGCAGACATGGCAATCGGCTCAGGGGGTTCTGCATCGTGGGAGAGATGTTTTATCGGTGTCCCATCGATCATTATGAGCTTCGCCGATAACCAGAGAGAAATATCTGAAAACCTTCACCGGGAGGGCATCGCTATAAACCTTGGATGGTATGAAGAGATCACCTCGGAAGACATTGCGGTAGCCATTAGAGGGCTTATGAATAATCCAGCAAAGAGGATGAAGATGATATCAAAAGGGAAAAATATAGTAGATGGAAAAGGGGCATACAGGGTTGCTGATGCAATACAGAAGATGGGCGAAGAAAAAGAATGATAAAGGATCTCAGTAAAAACTTCAATATCGGAGATGTGCGGCTTATCAGCTTCCTTAACCTCAATGGAGAAGAGAAAGAGATGGTGCGGCGGTGGAGAAACAGCGCGGCTATATCCAAATGGATGTACCAGGACCACAGGATATCTAAGAAAGAGCACGCCGCCTATATTAAATACCTGGCAACACGCAGCGATATGTTTTGCTGGGTTGTGAAAAAAAAAGATATATATGTCGGTGTCATCAATCTGAAAAAGGTCGATCAAAAAAATGGTAATGCTTATCTTGGAATCTATACTAATCCCGATAGCGGTATTCCCAAACCAGGCACACTGCTGATCGATTGTCTCAAAAATCTGTCATTTAATATCCTCAGACTCCACACGCTTAAACTGGAAGTTCTGAAGAACAATAGAACAGCGCTCTCTTTTTACAGACGATCAGGTTTTACAAGAGAGGGTGTGCTGCATCAATTTGTTATGAAAGGCGGACAATGGCACGATGTAGTCATAATGGGTCTCATCAACAAAGAAGGGGAATGATGGGTTATATAAAGATTAAAAAGAGATTAATTGGAGAAAATTACCCTGTATTTATTGTTGCTGAATTATCCGCGAACCATAACCAGCGATTAAGCACAGCCGTCAAAACGATCAAGGCGATGAAGGCAGCCGGTGCAGATGCCGTAAAACTGCAAACTTATACGCCAGATACGATAACCATCGATTCAGATAAACGCTATTTCCAGATAAAGCATGGTACAATGTGGGATGGAAGAACACTTTATCAATTATACAAAAGCGCCTACACGCCATGGGAATGGCAGCCAAAATTGAAAGAGATTGCCGAAGATTTGAATCTCATCTGTTTTTCCACTCCTTTTGATAAAACAGCGGTAGATTTTCTTGAAGACATAAAAGTGCCGGCATATAAGGTAGCGTCTTTTGAAATTACTGATTTGCCTCTCATTGAATATATCGCCTCGAAGAACAAACCGGTTATACTATCGACCGGAATAGCCACCCTTGGTGATATTCGTTCAGCAGTAAATGCATGTCATAAAAAAGGTAATCAGCAAATCGCTTTATTAAAGTGTACCTCAGAGTACCCGGCAAATCCCAAGGATATAAATTTAAGAAATATCCCCCAGCTTGTAAAACAATTCAAAACAATAGTCGGTTTGTCTGATCATACTGTGGGTATTACGGTTCCCGTAGCTGCTGTAGCATTAGGAGCAAGAATTGTTGAAAAACATTTCATACTGGATAGAAAGCTTGGTGGACCTGACGCTTCCTTCTCCCTTGAGCCCGAGGAATTCAAGTCTATGGTAAAGACAATCCGAGAAGCCGAGGACGCCCTTGGAAATGATCAGTACCAGATCACGAAAGGCATGAAAAAGAGCAGATGTTTTTCAAGATCCCTGTTTGTGGTTGAAGATATCGCGGCCGGGGAAACATTCAACGAGAAAAACATAAGGTCAATAAGACCCGGCGATGGTATGCACCCTCAATACTATCAAAAACTGATCGGAAGAAAAGCAGTAAAGAACATATTGAAAGGGACACCCTTAGATTGGAAGCTTGTCAAATGAATGATACCAGGGAAAGAGCTCTGGTAATTTACAGGTTAACCTATCTCTGGCTGCCTATTTTGCTATGTCTTAGATTTTTTAAAAGTTACACAATTTATTTCCTTGATATGAGCAAGGCTTTCAGAAATACAGAGAAATTAAACCTCTATGAAAGGCATGGTATCAGATGGGTCAAAAGGGAGTATAATAATTTTTCTTGCTACGCAAGAGCCCAGTCGCTTGCGGTTGAGTTCGCCGAAAATATATTCCAGATAACGAACAAATCAAAGAGCTATTCTATTATAAAGAAACTCCTTAATGTCAGACAGGAACACCAGGGAAAGATTGATGTAGCATGGAAATATTATTTTAACAGAGTTATTACGCCTTTCGCCGAGCAATATGCAGCCGCCGAGTATCTTTTAGCGAATCAAAGGTTTAAAAAAGTGAGAATCATAGCATTCCATTCGTTTGCATCTTTTTTGCGAAAGGACCTTGCCAGCGAATTGAGCGTCACTATTTTCCCTGGCCTTTTATTTTACACAATATTCAATATGGCATACAGTAGTCTGATAGGGATGTTACAAAGAAAGTTTTCGTCATCAAGGAAAATGGGTGAGATACAAAGCATTAATCCAAACCTGGGTGTGTATGAAAAATGTGACATCAACCCCGATATATACAGCGTCGTATATTTTCCGCATCAAGGCGTATATTATGGTGAGATGTTCATGAAGGATCATTTTTACAATGCCAGACCCGACTCGCCTTTTTATAAGTCGAAAATACTGCATGTTTCATTGGGCGAAAAAGACGCGAGTTACATGTCGGGCAGCTATAAGTACTACAAAGAAAATAGCATATCCTATACCGACCTGAACGATATAGCATATGATAAAAAAGTGCTTCACAAAAGCTTGATAATGTTTTTAAAAAATATGAATTTTACTCTTCTGAAAGAAATGTTTGTGTACGGTATATGGTACCTGCTGCTCTCTGTCTTTATTTTCAAGAGGATCAGACGGTGCTGCATGATATTTTCTCAATTCAAAAACCTTAAAGTCGCGCTCGTGGGATATGAATTTCTTTTCCCGAAATACCTGGCAGCAGCTCTGACAATGCTTGATATAAAGATTTGCGCAACAGAAGAAAGGTTCATCATGGCATTTTTCCCTGATAATTACCTTATAATGGATTATTACTTTGTAGCCGGCGACATTATCAGAGAACCGTGCCTGAAAACATCTAAAGTCAACAACTTTTTACCCGTTGGCCTTGTAAGGGTTGATAATTTATATAAATATGAAAAGAAACATATTTACGATGAAAAGTATGATTCAATAAAAAAAACGAAAAAGCTTGTCATGGCCCTTGATTTCTATCTGCCGGCAAATGATATTGACGATACATTACGGCCCGCGGCAAAAGCCTATGAAACAATCCAATTTTATAAGTGCCTCATAAAACTTGCCAATGAATTTCCGTCCCTGTACATTGTAATCAAGGGGAAAGAGGCTGACTCATACAAGAGCCGCTATATAATTGACTTGGTTGAGGTAATCAACGGGACTGAAAATATGGAGATTGAGCTAGATTACGCAAGATACAACCCCTATTTCATTGGCGAAAAGGTAGACCTTACGATAGCCTGCCATACGTCGCTATGTGATGAGCTGCTTGCTGCCGGGAGAAAGGTTATAATATATGAAATAACAGACAGGCTGGACACACTCTTTAACTATAACAAACTACCCATCATCGCAGATAGTTACGAGATACTTAAGTATCATGTCCAGAACTTCATTAATGGTGTCTACCTTGACAAGGATACCATTGAAAAGATCAAGAAGGAATTTTACAGTGACTGCTATCACGGGAACGTTGCGAAGAATATCCGTTTGGAGCTGGAAAAGATTATAGCCGGATAAATGACCAGTAGAATACATAGATGATGAAAAAGATAATAAAAATAATTATCGACAAAACAGGTCTTCGTGGTAATAATGGACTACAGAAAATAGATTCCGCTATTACGAAAATTTCTTCTATGGCCGGGGCCAGTCCTCCATGGAAAAGGAATGAGCGTGAATACTGGCGTTCCCGTGATATGGGCGAAAGACACGGGCCGGAGAATTACCTCCAGGAAGACAACAGCACCTACGTTATGTTCGAGGGGGGACTCCTTAAGGCGCTGGGAGAAAATGCATCATTCCTGGAGATCGGGTGCAACGCCGGCAGGAACCTGAATTATCTCTTGAAGCACGGTTATGCGGACCTTGCAGGGATAGAGATAAACGATGCATCGGTGAACATTGTTCTGAAGGAACATTTCCCGGACCTTTATGAAAAAGGGACATTTTTCACAGGCAATGCCCTTGACGAGATCAAGAAGATACCCGATAAACGTTACGATGTCGTGTTCTCCATCGGTGTCTTTGAGCATATCCCGTACGAAGACAAGGCGCTTTTCAACGAGATCGCAAGGGTGTCGAAACAATATATAGGGATCATAACAAGCGTAAGATCAAGGCTTTTCCACTACAACTACGAAAAGATATTCCGTAATCTGGGTTTCACCACCGTTGAATACAGGCTCTTTTACGGGGAGAACTGTAATTTTGGTCTGCCTGTTGAGCCATACAATACAAAAAGGCATGCATTTGATTCAAAATTTCTCAGGATATTTATTAAAAACAGAAAGGAATAGCCTTATTTTTCAATGTGGGGATTTAAATAAAAAGGTTTATCATCGGACAAATAAGTTTATTCCAGATAAATAGCTGAGTTTCGTGCCAGGCCCTCCTTTAGCAAACCGTCGTGAGGCAAGGAAGCTCGGTCTTTTGCCGTTAGGCAAAAGTTCCGAAGCGGAAACAGCGAGCGAATGGAGCCGCTGGAGCGGAATGAGCGTGTTTGCGGGGAAAGCCTGGCACGAAACTCAACCATAAAGTCCCATGCAGAAAAAACAACTGAGTGATATTCAGATCATGGTCTGGTTCCTGAGGCCCTATTGGCTCAAGGCCCTTTTTGTATTCCTGTTGCTTTTTATCTATGCCCTCCTGGAGACGCTCAGCGTTGGCGCCCTTTATCCCTTTCTGAGCAGGATCCTTTCAAAAACAGGCTCGGCAGCGCAGTACGGTGGGAAAATACTTGAATACCTCGATTCGGCTTCATCATTTCTCCCTGTCAGCGATGCGCTCGTCGCCGCGAGTTTACTGCTTCTTATATTGATCATATTGAGCCGGATATTCGGGATCATATCGGAAAGCGCTGCCCTCTGGTATCATCTGCAGCTTTACACTGATTTGCAGAACAGGATCTTCCGGAAGATATTGCTGAACCAGTATAGCTATTTCCACACCAGGAAGCACGGAGAGCTGATGTATATCGGCAGGGAGGCGTCGGGATCGGTGGGAGAGATGTTCTTTTACTTTCCCAAGGCCGGTGTGGAATTTTTCAGGATCGCGATCATAACAGTACTTCTGCTGACGATATCAATAAAATTTACCCTCCTTATGTACATCGTTATTGCCGCATTCAGCGTGATCGTCTATGTGCTTTCCAACAAGATCATCAATCCTTCCGCTCAAAGAGCGCAGATAGCGTATGCGAATATCACGACGCTATTTTCAGAATCGATCTCAGGGATAAGGCAGATAAAACTCTTCGACAATTACAGGTACTGGTTTGAGAAACTGAGGAAAGAGTTGACCGTTGCAAGGAAACAGCAATTTACCTATACTGCACCGGCGTATTTTTCCTCACATCTGATATTATCGGTCGGTTCCCTCAGTACGATCCTCGCGATCATCTACGCAAAACTCTATATGCCCGATGATTTCATGAAGATATTCCCTATCATCATTGTTTATGTCGGTGCACTTATGAGGCTCATGCCTTCCGTCAAGGAGATAGCGCATCAATGGATGGGGCTTAAAGGCCTTGCTCCACGTATTCGTCTTACCTACGAGACACTGGCTGACACGGAATATGATACGGATGACGGCGGGAAGGATTTCCAGGGTTTAACGGGTGAAATGAAACTGAGCCATGTATCATTCTCTTATCCCACGAGGGCAAATGTCCTCAAAGATATCGATATCACCATACCGAGAAACAGAACGATTGCCATTGTAGGAGAGTCCGGATCAGGAAAGTCAACGCTGGCCGACCTGTTGCTTCGTCTGTACGGGCCCTCATCGGGACAGGTGCTTGTTGACGGGATCGATTATCAGGATTACTCACGCTCTTCATGGCTGAAGCACCTGAGCATGGTGAGCCAGGATACATTCATATTCCATGCCTCTGTCAGGGATAACATCAGGATCGGCAAGCTTGATGCCACAGAGAAGGAGATCATTGATGCGGCAAGGATCGCCAACGCCCACCAGTTTATCGCGGAGCTTCCTGAGAGATACGACACGATTGTCGGCGACAGGGGCATCACGCTGTCGGGAGGTCAGTGCCAGAGGATAGCCATCGCGAGGGCAGTCATAAAGAATCCCGAGATCCTCATCCTCGATGAGGCTACAAGCTCCCTCGACAATATATCGGAAAAGGTGATACAGGATTCATTGAGAGAGGTGGAAAAGAACAGGACGACGGTCATTATAGCCCACAGGCTTTCGACCATCGAGCATGCAGACAGGATATTCGTTATGAAACAAGGTGAGATCGTGGAAGAGGGAACGCATACGGAGCTTCTTGCAAAGGATGGCTATTATAATGCCCTATACCAAAGGGAAAAAGGAGAGGAGAAGGGATGAGTCTGAACTATGAGATCTTAGACTGTACCATCCGCGACGGCGGGTACCTCAACAACTGGCGCTTCGATAAAAGGATGGTCCGCGAGGTCTACCGTGCCCTCTCGAAGGCAGGGATCGATATCGTAGAGATCGGCTTCCGCGGCACCGAGAAATATTTCAAAAGAGATCAGTTCGGCCCCTGGAGGTTTACCGATATCGATGACCTCAGGGATGTGGTGCAGGGGATAAACGGGGCAAAGGTCGCAATCATGGGCGATTTCGGCAAACTCGACACGGATGACATCACCGACGACTATTGCCAGTACGTGAGCCTCGTCAGGATTGCCGTCCACAAGGACGGTGCTTTCAATGCGATAAAACAGCTTGAGGCTATCCGGAAGAAAGGTTTTCTGGTTTCCCTCCAGGCCATGGGGATCACGAGCTATACACGAGACGAGATCAGGGAACTGGTCACCGTCCTCAAGGACTCATCCATCGATTACGTCTATATCGCCGACAGCTATGGTTCGATCCTGCCTGACCAGATGCGGCCCCTCATCGAGCCCTTCCAGGAACTGAAACACATCAAGGTGGGATTCCATCCTCATAACGGTCTCCAGATGGCATTTGCCAATACTCTGGAGGCGATCAAATGCGGCATTGACATCGTGGATTCGACGATATACGGGATGGGCAGGGGCGCAGGAAACCTCCCCACCGAGGTCCTTCTCTCTTACCTCCAGCTCTCGACGACCGACAAGTATAATGTGATCCCGGTCCTCCATGTCATCGACCGGTTTTTCATGAACATCGATACCGACGAGCCATGGGGATACCAGCTTCCCTATATGCTTTCCGGCATCTTCCAGTGCCATCCCTACTATCCGAAGACGCTTGTCGACTACCGCGAATATTCCATGGAAGACATATGGAGTGCCCTTGAGATCGTAAAGAAGATCAACCCCGTAGGTTTTTCAAAGGATATCCTCAACGACATAATCAAAAGCGGCATGATAGGGAGCACACAGCACAAAAGTTCAACACCCTCCGCACCCGAGAAGGCAGTAACCCCTGAACGGAGCATCGATGGGGGAGTCCCCTATAAGGACCGCCACGCGGGGAGGGAGTTTCTGATCCTTGCAAACGGCCCCACCCTGAAGGAGTATCGGCCCAGAATAGAGGCCTTTATCAAAAAACATAATCCCATCATCCTCGGCGCCAATTATATCTCCGGTTTTTTTACCCCTCATTACCATGCCTTCAACAACAAGAAGCGCTTCACCGACTACGTCGATACCGTCGAAAAGGACTCAATCCTTATGATAGGCGAAAACATCCCCGAGGAGATGGTACGCGAGTATACGGCACGCCCCTATGAGACCCTCTATTTTGAAGATACCCTCGGTGACTTCGGCATCGTCGACGGGATCATCCAGTCAAACTGCAGGACCATCTCTGTGCTCTTGATGGGCATCGCCATCGTCATGGGCGCAGAACGGATATTCGCCGTGGGCCTTGATGGGTACATCGGCGCAGATGCGACAGGCGGGTTCCACTTCTATGACGAGAAGGTGGAGCCTGAGGAAAGGGACCTCGTTATCGAGCGTCACCGCTTCAACCAGCTCTTTCTTGAACAAATCGATGCCTACCTGATCCACCAGGGGAAAGAGGGCATCCATATCCTCACCCCGACAGGGTATAAGGCGTTCTTTAAGGGGATAGAGAATTATATATGAGCATGAACAATGAACGCTATGATATTTTAAAAAATATTTTCCGTGAAAAGAAATTCTTTAAACTTGTCTGCGGCGCAGGGAACGAGGACCTCACGGAGGTGAGGAGGCTTGCAACGATATATACGCTCGCCGGTGTGTCAATGCACGACCTGTCTGCGAACATTGACGTTGTTGAAGCCGCGAAGAAGGGTATTGAAAGGGCTTACGAACTTGCACCTATGCTGGGAAAAAAAATAGAGATAAGACCATACCTGAATGTCAGTATCGGTTTGAAGGGTGATCCGCACGTTCGTAAGGCGACGATCGACCGTAACGTTTGCGTGGAATGCGGCGAGTGCGTGAAGGTTTGCAGACAGAACGCTATTACAGAGGACTATTCGGTCATGGAGTTCAAGTGCATAGGGTGCGGAGATTGCGAGAAGGTCTGTCCCTCAGACGCGATCAAATATCTTCATAAACTTGCTGATTTTGAAAACATACTGCCGGAATGCGCGAAGAGCGGAGTGGAGACAATGGAGCTCCACGCGGTTACCGCCGATGATGGGGCGGTGATGCATGACTGGATGCTTTTGAACAAGATCATTACTGATAATTTTATCAGCGTCTGCCTCGACAGGTCGCTATTGTCAAACAGGCACCTCATCGAGAGGATCAAGCGATTATACGGTATAACAGGTGGCCGAATGATAGTGCAGGCAGACGGCGTACCTATGAGTGGAGAGGGCGACGACTACAATACGACCCTCCAGGCCATTGCATGTGCTGATGTTGTAATGAAAAGCGGCATCCCCGTTATCGTTCTTTTGTCAGGTGGAACAAACAGTAAAACAGGTCTGCTTGCAAGGCAGTGCGGCGTGAATGCCCACGGCGTTGCAATAGGGAGTTTTGCCAGAAAGATCGTAAAAAGATATGTGACAATGGAAGATTTTGATTCAAATATCGACATTATGAAGGAAGCGATATCGATCGCTGAACAATTGGTAATATCGAATATAGAGGCTATTAATGGCGGACATCAGGGTAAATAATGAAGTGATTGCGGATATAGGGTTACTTATCTTTGATAAGGACGGGACCTTGATGGAGCTCCACTATTACTGGACGCAGATGGTGGGCCTGCGGGCAGCGCTGATATGCGAAAACCTCAAGCTCGATAAAGATCATCTTGGGAAGATTGCGTATTTGATGGGGGCCGACCTGAAGACGGGTCGTTTGAGACCTGATGGTCCTGTGGGTCTGAAAAAACGCGAAATAGTGCTCCAGACTGTTGTGGATTACCTGAACAATGCCGGATACAACGGTGTCTACGATCTTTGCTTTAATGTCTTTCAGCAGGCCGACGACATCTCTTCAAAAAACCTTCAACAGTTTGTCAGGCCCATAGACGGCGCAGAAAGGCTTCTCCGGAATGCCTCTCGCTGTGGATGCAAAACGGCGATTGCGACGATTGACCGTCGGGAACGGGCAATACTCGCGATGAAATGCCTTGGCTTCGCAGACATAATTGATCTGGTTGTCGGGGCAGATGATGTCTCGCGGCCCAAGCCGGATCCCGAACAGATCAATTTTATCCTGAATGCCCTTGCAATAGACCGCAGCAATGCGATCATGGTCGGTGACGCGATGACAGATGTGCAGATGGGGGTCAACGCCGGCTTAAAGGTATCGATCGGCGTCCTGACAGGTCTTGCAACGAAGGAACAACTGAAAGGCATCACCCCTTATGTTGTCGAAGACGTTTCGAAGATAGAGATAGTAAATTAATCAGAGGGCTAAAGACTATGAAGAAAAAAATGAGCCTTAAGGATTCTTTGAAAAAGGGGAAGGTCGTCTATGGTCCATGGTGCGTTATCCCGTCGCCGTCGACGATCAATATCATCGCTGCAACAGGGATCGATTTCGTTATCATCGACATGGAACACGGCCCCCAGGGCTTTGAAACCGTAGAGGACATGATAAGGTCAGCTGAGGTTGAGGGCTGCGCGGCGATCGTGCGCGTGGCGAAGAACGATGAGTCATTGATACTGAGCGCCCTCGATATAGGCGCCGCGGGCGTGATCGTCCCCCATATAGAATCAAGACAAGACGCTGAAGAGGCGATATCGTATGCCAAATATTTCCCCGTAGGACAGCGCGGCTTTTCACCCTTTACAAGGGCAGGGGGATATTCGCTCCACAATGTCAGAAACCATGCAGTTAAACAGAACAGGAAGACGATGATAATCCTTCTCCTTGAAGGAAAAGGCGGGATCGGCAACCTTGACGATATCCTGTCCATAAAAGATATCCGCAAAAAGATCGACGTTATCTATATTGGCGCATACGACCTGTCGCAGGCCATCGGTTATCCCGGGCAGGTGGACCATCCGGAGGTCAGAAAACAACTTGAGGTCTGTATTAAAAAGATAAGGGGAAAAGGGATCGCTGCCGGCGGTTATGTGGCAAAGAACGATACGGATATTCAATGGATGACCAAACTGGGGATGCAGTTCATCACATTGATGCCCGATTGCACGATCCTGTTCCATGCGTTTGAGTCTTTTTACAAAATCGCTTTCGCAAAAGAACGTAAATAGTCACCAGTGATGAAAATAAGATAAAGGTCAAGGGAGGAATCGAACAGATGAAAGTAGTGGGTATGATCCCTGCACGGCTTCAGTCGAGCCGTCTTCCGGAGAAGGCGCTGATCGATATCGAAGGGCGGCCGATGGTTATCCATACCTGTAAAAGGGCACAGCTTTCGAAGAGGCTTGACGAGGTGTATCTTGTTACGGACAACGAGAAGATCAGACAGGCAGGAGAGGCGCATGGTGTCAATGTAATAATGACAGGGACACACCATAGGAGCGGTTCGGACAGGCTTGCCGAGGCGTGCGCATATGTTGATTGCGACATTGTCGTAAACGTCCAGGGAGATGAGCCCCTTGTTGATCCTGAGCATATTGATGCCATTGTGGGACCTCTGCTTCATGACCCGGAGGTAATGATAGCCGTCGGTGTAACGCCATACTCAAAAAAGAATAGTTCTTCGGACATCAAGGCGGTGCTGGACCTTGACGGAAACATCATGTACTGTTCAAGGACCGACCTGCCGAGTGATGCCAGGACCCCGGTAGAGAAGATGCTGAAGATGTGTTTTATCGTTCCCTTCAGAAAGGAGTTTTTGCTGCAATACTCGGGATGGGAGCCCACTCCTCTCGAGACAATAGAATATAATGAATATCTCAGGGTACTGGAGCATGGCGTAAAGATGCGTGCCGTTATGATCGATGACGCGAAGATAAGCGTCGATACCGGCGAAGACCTCGCCATCGTGAGAGAGCTTATGAAGCACGATACGATCAAGTCCAGGTACATGTAGACCTTTTATGGGCAAAATCATCCTTATCCACAGTGATCTATCCCATGAGAAGATTGCGGGTCTTTTAAAAGGCTCAGGTACAAAGACGTGGTACCCTCTGATAGGCGATTACGAAAAGGTCCTGGAACTGAAAGCGAGGCTTAACGGTGTTGCAGACTGTGAAGAGATAAGCGGCAGGCTGCAGGAGACGGCAGCTGTCCTGAGAAGACCATTTTACGAGGTGACGGCGCGGCTTGGCGCGCAATATCATTCTATCGAATGGTGGACCAGCACCATATCGGAGCGCAATACGATGACATGCAGCCTTTTTCTCCACTGCTGCTATGTGTATCTTGCTTCTCAGGTGATGGATTCAGGTGAGGATCTGTGCATCATAGCGGACAGCAATGCCGTTATAAAAAATATTTCATCCGTTGCAGCGAAGAAAGGGATAAGGGCAGAGAGCAGGACATCTTTTACGCTGAAGGACGGACCGGTCCGGGTCTTTGCGGAAGGTTTATTTAAACTGGTTCTCCATCTCGGGGTCTTTCTGTCTGCTAAGCTTAACAAACTTTATCATACGATTATAACCGGCAAGTATACTCCACTGGAAAATCCCGATGTGATCCTCCATACGTGGGTTGATGAGAAATGTTTTGGACCTGATGGTCAGTTCAGGGACCGTTATTTCACCATTCTGCCGGATTACTATAAAAGGAATAACGTCCGCAAGGCGACCTTTGTAAGCTTCTCGTACCGGAACATCACCCGTTCCACCTGGAAGGCCTTTTCATTCTTTCATACAAATAAAGATCATTTTATTATACTCCAGGATCACTATTGTATTTGGGACTACCTGTTCCCGTTTCGGATTTGGTTGAAGCAACGCCGGTTTGCATTCCGGTCCGTTGTGCTGAAGGACGCTGACTGTTCAATCCTGTTCAATGAATACCACAGGAACGAGCCTATACGTTTCGAGTCGATGTATTATCTGCTCTTTAAAAGGCTTGCAAAAAAAGGGATAAAGCCGAAGATGGTGATGGACGGATTCGAGAACCTTTTTACCGACAAACTGAGCCAGCTCGGTGTAAGAGAGTTCATGCCCGGAACGGCTGTACATGGTTTTTTTCACATAGCCCCGCCTCCAAATGCGCTCTGTTTCTTTACCGATATGAAGGAAAGAGACATCGCGCCTTTGCCCGACAGGATCATATGTAATGGACGCAGATACAGGGACATACTCGCGAAAGAGAACTATCCCGGGGAACGTATTGTCGTCGGCGCAGCACTGAGGTATTTGTATCTCCACAATATCAGACAGGCATCCGGCGGCAGCTCCGGAAAATTCAGAATCCTCCTTGTCCTGCCTATAGAAAAGGAAACGGTAGTGGAGCTGTTTTACAAGCTTAAGGAGGCCGTTGAAGGGATCGACAGGTTCAGGATGATCCTGAAGCCTCACCCTATGCAGACGACCATTATCAAAAAGATCCGGGGCGATTTCCTGCCGGAAACAGAGGTTTTTACCGGGGCGATGGATGATGCCCTCAATGCATGCGATATCGTTGTCAGCGGAGCCACCGGGGCGGTTCTTGACTGCGTTATGGCGGATAAAGAGGTAATAAGGATTGGAAGAAGTACCCAGATCGATCTGGACCCCCTCGCATGGTTTGAGGAGTTCGGCAGGCCTTGCGGCAGTGTAGACGAATTGAGGGAAAGACTGATCGATGCTGAGAAGAGGATAAAAGACCCTTCTTATTCTTCGCCTCACTATTCCGTGATGCTGCCGGAACTATTTTCTCCCGCGACAGAAGAGGCGATGAAGGCCTTTCTTCCGCCTTCAATCTCTTGAAATAGACGAGCATCCAGCATCCAGCGATGAGTATCGAGCATCCGGTATGGTTTTTTCGATATACGATATACGATATACTGTCAGTACGATACAATATGGAGGTTTAAACAATGTTGCAGGCACATAGACCATCTATCGGCAGCGAGGAGCTTGAAGAGGTCAGGAAGGTATTTGAGACGGGCTGGCTCGGAATGGGCTTGCAGGTGATAGAGTTTGAAAATATGATAAAGGACTATCTCGGTGCGCGTAACGCAGTGGCGGTAAATACAGGGACGACAGCCCTCCACATTGCGCTCGCCGCTTATGGGATAGGCCCCGGAGATGAGGTGATCACCCCTTCATTGACGTTTTGTGCCGGTATACAGGGCGTTATTTCCCTTGGCGCGACCCCGGTGTTTTGCGAGGTCGATCCCGACACGCTCAATATTGACATTGCCGATATGGAAAGAAGGGTAACGCCCAGGACAAAGGCGATCATGCCGGTCCATTATTGCGGGTATCCCTGCGATATGGACAGGCTCCTCGGGATCGCCAGGGAGAAGAAGATCGTTGTTATCGAAGACGCTGCACATGCCTTTGGCTCAACGTACAAAGACAGGAAGATCGGCAGCATCGGTGATGCAGCATGTTTCAGCTTTGACCCGATCAAGAATTTCACCTGTGGTGAGGGAGGCGCAGTAGTCTTAAGTGATGACGGAATCGCAGAGGAGATACGCAGGAAGAGGGCCCTTGGAATATCGAAGGATTCATGGCAGAGACAGAAAAAGGTCCAGAGCTGGTATTATGAGGTAGTAACGCAGGGATACCGTTACCATATGAGCAATATCAATGCCGCTATAGGGATCGCTCAACTCAGAAAACTCGACAGGTTCATAGCGAGAAGGAAAGCTATTGTAAAACGCTACAACGATGCCTTTCAGGAGATCGGGGATATCAGGATGCTCAAGTGGGAACTGCGGGAGATGGCCCCCTTTATGTACATACTCCGAGTTGCAGGCGACAGGAGGGACGAGATGATGGATTTCCTCGCCTCAAAAGGGGTGGCGAGCGGTGTCCACTACATACCGAATCATCTCCAGCCGTTTTTCAGCAAATATTCAACGGAACTTCCTGCAACGGAAAAGGTCTGGAAGGAGATCATCACCATTCCTCTCTTCTACGATATGACCGATGACGACGTGGAGCTTGTCATACGCACAGTCAGGGAATTCTTCGGCCGTTAAATTAAGGAATTATAAAAGTAGATAGAAGATAGCCGTCAGCAGTCAGCATACAGCTATCAGCGTCGATTATCGAGTATCAAGCGACGAGTATCGAGCATCTTTCGATATACGACATACGAAATACGATATACTGTCAAATGCGATGCCACCAAAAGTAAGTATAAATCTCTGCTGTTATAATTCGGAAAGGTTCCTGGAAGAGACCCTCAAGAGCATTGGGGATCAGACCTTCAGGGATTGGGAGCTTATCGTTGTCAACGACGGTTCGTCGGATTCCACCGAGGCGATCATTGACGGATTCAAGGCCCGTGGGTTTCCGGTATCATATCACTATCAGGAAAACAGAGGGCTCGGCTATTCACGTAACCGGGCCCTCGAACTTTCCGGGGGCGATTACGTCGTCTTTATTGATCACGATGATATATGGCTCCCTGAAAAACTGGAGAAGCAGGTAGAGGTTTTCGAGCGCAGAAAAGATATCGATTTCATATATACAAACTACTTCATACGGAAAGGGGAACGTAGAAACGTGGCGTTGAAAGGTCCTCAACCGGATGGAGAGGTTTTTGATCATTTTCTGAGACGTTATCCTGTCAGCGTTTTAACCGCTGCAATAAGAAAGAACGCTATCAACAGATTTGAAGAGCATTTCGACACGAAGCTGAGACTGTGCGAAGAATACGATCTCTTTATGAGATTGTTGTTTCACTCTAAAGCAGCCTACATCGGGGAGCCGCTGGCCGTCTACAGGATCCATCCCGACAGGGCCAGCACCCGGTTCATCGACGAATGGCCCGATGAGATGGAGGACATTATCGGAAAGTATAAAAAGGTTCTCGAAGGGTTTGAAGAAAAACATGCGGCGGCGCTCCGTTACGTTTATGGAAAGATCGGTTATTACAGGGCGCGTGCGGCAATGGTGGAGAAGAAACCTGAAAAGGCGAGGGATTTTTTGAGGCCTTACATCGGGGTCGATCTTCGTTTCACGCTTCTTTACATGATCACCTTTTTGCCTCCTGTAGTGTGGAATAAGACCATCTCCATAGGGAGCAAGGGATATTTCGATACATAATGTAAAGGTTTTATGCGAAGATTATCCGGGTAAGTACAAAAGTGAATCATATGAAAGGCAAAAAGATTTGTTTTGTAGCCGCCGTTGAGCTCTCCGTTCGCGTCTTCATGGTTGAGCATTTAAAAAGGTTAAGCAGTGAGCACAGCATAACAGTGGCAGTCAACACGGATAATGTGGACTTTCTGAAGCCTTACGGCCTTGATGTACAGGTCTTTCCGGTAAGGATCCTGAGAAGACCATTGCCGGTTTCTGACATGCTGGCGTTATGCAGGCTTTACCGGTTCTTCAGGAGAGAAGGTTTTGACGTCGTTCATTCAATTACACCAAAAGCAGGTCTGCTTTCAATGTTAGCTGCTTGCATGGCGGGCGTTCCCGTAAGGGTTCATACCTTTACCGGCCAGGTCTGGGCCACAGCAAAAGGAATGAAGCGATGGTTTCTGAAGGGCATGGACAAACAGATCGCCCGCTGCGCCACTCATGTCCTCGCGGACAGCAGATCACAGCTGGATTTCATCATTAGGGAGGGGATCGTTCGGGGCCAAAAAACCTCAGTGATCGGGAGCGGATCGATATGTGGTGTCGATAGTACACGTTTCCGGCCCGATCCGGAAACGAGAAAGACATTGCGGGAACAGCTTTCCATACCCGAAGACAGCATCCTTTTTCTTTTCCTGGGACGGCTTACCTTTGACAAGGGGCTGCTCGACCTTGCCGGCGCATTTGCAAAGGTATGCAGATCCGCGGAGGATATCCATCTCCTCGTTGCGGGACCTGACGAAGAGGGGATGAAAGAAAAGATGCTGTCCGTGTGCAGTGAACATCGTGACCGGATCCATTTTTCTGACTTTACAGACACACCGGAGAGGTTCATGGCTGCGGCCGATGTGTTCTGCATGCCCAGCTACCGCGAAGGGTTCGGCATCGTCGTCATTGAAGCAGGCGCCGCAGGTGTTTCTTCGATCGGGACCAAGATTTATGGTGTTGTCGACGCCATAGAAGATAATGTCACAGGATTTCTGTATGAGCCAGGGAACGTCAAAGAACTCGAGGAAAAGATGCTTAAGATGATCAATGATCCTTCTGCCAGGTATGCGATGGGCAGACGTGCCCGCGAAAGGGCAATAGGACTTTTTTCGAAGGATTATGTCGCCGATGCCTTTCTCAGCTTTTATAGATCACTGCCGGGGATGAGCAGTGTCAGGAGGAGTACCGGTGAAAAGGTTCTTTGACCTGATCGTGTCGCTGCTCCTTGTCATTATTCTGTCTCCCGTCATCCTCTTTACGGGTCTGTTAGTCTTTGCTGCGATGGGAAGCCCGGTCTTGTTTAAGCAGGTACGCCCGGGCTACAAAGGAAGACCTTTTACGATCTATAAATTCAGAACCATGACAGATGATACAGGCAAAACAGGCATACAATTGACCGATGAAGAGCGCCTGACCGGTGTGGGCCGTTTTCTCAGGAGGTTCAGCCTCGATGAACTTCCGCAGCTTTTTAATGTCCTGAAAGGCGATCTGAGTTTTGTTGGCCCAAGGCCGCTTCTCATGGAGTATATCCCTCTTTATACGCCAGAGCAGGCAAGGCGGCACGACGTAAAGCCTGGAATTACCGGACTGGCGCAGGTAAAAGGGAGAAATGCCATTACCTGGGAGGAACGCTTCGATCTCGATGTCTATTACGTTGACCACCGGAGCTTTCTGCTCGATATGAAGATACTTGTCGATACGGTGTTCAAGGTCATCAGACGGGAAGGCATAAGCGCGGAAGGCTGCGCAACGATGCCAAAGTTTACAGGTTCCAAACCGGACAGGGGAAAGGTATAATTGTTCACGAATCTTAATTGAAGGAGCATCGGGTTTGAAATTTCAGATAACAGAAGTTGAAAAAAGGATCTGGCTATTGCCCGTCTTTGCCTTTATTGGCGCTTTTGCAATAAGGTTTTACCTGGCCTTTTTCTCAAACATAATAACCCCTGACGGTATTTTATACATAAAAACCGCCAGGCTCATCGAGCTCGGGGCATCGAAAAAACTTATGGAATTTACTTTTATCCATCTGTATCCATATCTTGTTTTGCTTGCCCATACAATATTTCCCGACTGGGAGACGGCAGGACGTATGGTATCCGTATTTATGGGGTCACTGGCCGTCATTCCGCTTTTTCTTTTGACAAAACGGATGTTCGGTGTTCGCATCGCATCGATAACAGCGCTTTTTTATATTATTAACCCGAGGTTTGCCGACTATTCGGCAGACGTGCTCAGGGAACCTACCTTCTGGTTTTTTTCGGTAACTGCCTTATGGCTTGCGTGGGAAGGGGTCTCGCGCGGAAGCCTTATATGGATAGTATTGTCAGGCATATCGACAGCGCTGGCAGCCTTTGCCCGGATCGAAGGCGTTGCCATTTTCGTTGTGATCTTTTTGTGGATCATCTGGTATTTCTCCAAACAAGAACCGGACTCTAAAAAACTCTTTTCTTATCTCTCCGTATATATCTTTACCTTTCCGGTTCTGCTTTTGCCTTTTATTTTTCTTTTCAGCGAAATATTTGCGAAGTGGGATTTTGGTTTTACTTTTGTGAAGATATGGCTTCTTATAACGAGCAAAAGCAGTGAAGCACTTGAGCTGTCGCCCGAAACTATTCAATCGGTGAGACCTGAGTTGATCACATTTCTGGAGCTTGCAAGGGGCCACAAGTATGTCATCTTTCTCTCCGACATAATCCTTAAACTTGTCAAGTCGCTCAATGTGGTCTTTTTCTTTCTTGCAATTATCGGTATTTTCGGAAGAAAAAAAGTGGCCTACAGCAAAAACGAGATCCCTGTCGCGATCTGGTTCGGCGTTTTTTTCCTCACTGCATTTCTGTACATCGCAAAGGTTTATTACTTCAGCACACGGCACGGGAGTCTGCTCGGGTTTCCCATGCTGATCTGGGCAGGGATCGGCTATTTTGAATTGAAAGAGCAGATCTGTTCATGGCTCAGGAAGGTATACCCGTCAGCCTTTCTTACAAGGCATATGGCGGCAATCCTTATCTTTGCGATCCTCATCGCGATCCTGCCGAAGACATTATCCCCGGGAGGTTATGAGAAAAGAGAGTTGAAGGAGGCAGGTGTATATCTTAAGGCCAAAGGCTATTCGGGGGTAGTATTCGCGGGAGAGCCGCGTCTTTACAGGATTGCATTTTATGCGGATTCTGAATTTGATTCCCTGCCATTTGCACAAACAATAGACGAATTGGTGGGTTTTATGAAAAAAGGCAATGCCCGGTTTCTCATACTGGATGAAAAGACCGATAACGTCTCTTACAGGAACATCCTGAACAGCCTTCAACCATCGGTTTTTGAAAAGATAAATCTCCCGGCGCTTGAGAAGTTCCGGGAATATTCTTTATCCGTATACCGGCTAAAGGACAGATAAGATATTATGAAGATCATCCGGAAGTGGGGATTGGCGATTGTTGTAACGAGCGATTTGTTATGCGTCGCCGTTTCTTATTGGTTATCATACCTTCTCCGTTTCAATTTTGTTATACCCGAGCAATACTTTGAAAGGTATATCGAATCGCTTCCGGTCCTTTTGCTCGTGAGGTTCGTTTGTTTTTATGTATTCAGGCTCTATGAAGGCGTATGGAGATATGCCTCAATGAACGATCTTTTAAGGATACTGAAGGCGATCACCATAGGCTCCCTTGTCTTTACTCTGTATATCCTCATTCGTTATCAGTTTATCGGTTTCCCAAGATCTGTTCTGATGATCGATTGGTTTGTTATTATTACATTCCTGGGGGGTACGCGCTTTCTTTATCGGTTTTCACGGGAATTCCGCGTGTTGAACACGAAAGGCGACAACAGGGTCCTTGTAATCGGCGCAGACGATACCGGTGAAATGCTGCTCAGAGAGATGAGGCAGAACCCCAGGATGCAATACAATCCAATAGGTTTTCTCGATAAGGAATCCGGTAAAAAGGGGAGGCGTATCCACAATGTGCCGATCCTTGGCAACATTGGAGAACTCGGAAGGATAGCACAGGAAAAGGATATCCGCGAGGTGATCATAGCCTCACCATCGATTACGGGCAAGGAAATACGGAAGATCATCGAGACATGCGAAGAGGTGGGGATTGCATGCAAGACAGTCCCTGCAATAAGCGACATCCTGAATGGGAAATTGAATGTGAGTCACATAAGGGAGATACGCATCGAGGACCTCCTGGGACGGGAGCATATAGAACTGGATGCAGCGAAGATACGGGAATATCTGTCAGACAAGAGGGTTATGGTCACCGGTGCCGCGGGATCGATCGGGCACGAGTTGTGCCGCCATATAATGAAGATGGGACCGGAACAACTTATCCTCTTCGAGCGAGCGGAAAACGAGCTTTTTCATCTCGATCGGGAATTTTCTGAAGCGTCTTTCGGCAGGTTCTACACACCGATCCTGGGTGATATCCTTGATACAGGAAGATTGCAACGGGTAATGGAGGAGCACCATCCCGATGTTGTCTTTCATGCAGCGGCGTACAAACACGTTCCAATGCAGGAGGCGCACCCCGTTGAGGCAATAAAAAATAATATCATCGGCACAAAGAACGTTGCGGAGATGTCAATCCGGTACGAAGTGCAGAAATTCGTGATGATCTCTACCGATAAGGCGGTAAAGCCGGCAAATGTAATGGGAGCGACAAAACGGATCACCGAACTGATATGCCAGGGGATGAACGGGCGTGACCGCACGAAATTCGTTGTCGTGCGGTTTGGCAATGTCCTCAACAGTGCGGGAAGCGTTATCCCCATATTCAAGGAACAGATTACAAGGGGAGGGCCCGTAACGGTAACCCACCCCGAGGTGACGCGTTATTTCATGAGCATATCTGAGGCGGCTCAGTTGGTCATGCAGGCAGGCGCCATCGGTAACGGGGGAGAGATCTTTGTCCTTGACATGGGAGAGCCGACAAGGATCACCGACCTCGCAAAGGACATCATCCGGTTGATGGGATTAAGGCTTGGGGAGGACATCGACATCGTCTATTCCGGATTAAGACCGGGAGAGAAGCTCCATGAGGAACTGGTCGCGGATGATGAAAAGACCGAACGTACGGCGCACGACAAGATCATGCTCGTTAAATCCCCTCACTTTGATTGGGAGACCTTTGAGTCTCAGCTAAAAGACCTGATCGCAGAGGCAGAGAAAGGGGATACGGCGGATATCAGGAAAAGGTTGTTCGGCCTTTGCTCCGGTTACTCATACAGTAAAGGGTAAGGAAAGATGATGAAAGGTGATGCGTGAAAGACAGGACAGTCCTTGTTACCGGGGCAACGGGTTTTATCGGAAGGTACGTTGTCTCCCACCTGCTTGACGAGGGGTTGCGGATATTTGCCCTTGTTCCTGAAGGTGAGGAGTATTTTCCTCCTGAGAACAAGGCCGTAGAGGTTGTCAGAGGTGATATTACCGACCGGTTGCACATACCGGCGGGGGTCAGCGCTATCTACCATTGTGCCGGTGTTATCACAATGGTAGAGGAGATGGAGCGGGTAAATGTCCGGGGTACGCAGAATGTCGTGGAGGCTGCAATTGCGAATAACTGCCGCCTGATCCACCTCTCAAGCGCAGGCGTAGTCGGGAAAACAAATAACAAGACGATCAACGAAGAGACCCCTTGTCGTCCTGATAGTCTTTATGAGAAAACAAAATTAAGGGCAGAAGAGATCGTCAGACATGGGATTAATAAAGGTTTAAGGGCACAGATACTGAGACCTACTATTGTTTTTGGAGCAGGCCGGGCACCTGGAGACGACAGTTTTTTCCAATTGATCAGTGTAATAGCAACCAACAATTACAGGCATATCCGAGGGGGAAGCGGCATATATAATATTGTCAATGCCGGTGAGGTTGCCCGCGCGATGTTTGCCCTTGACAACGATGCCATTCCGAGCGGCAGTGTGTTTATTATCAATACCCCCATACGTTTCTTTGAATTTGCCTCGATCATATCCGGGGCGGTCGGAAAAGATAACGCGAAAATAGGGAACATCCCTTATGCCGCCGCATTGACTGCTGCGGCTATATTTTCTTTATTGCGTCTTCTTACAGGTAAGAAAAGAGGACTCACGTATTCACGTTTAAAGGCACTGACGGATTCCAGAACCTTTTCCCAGGACCGCCTGATCCATGAAACGACTTACAGGCCCCTCCACAGCGTTGCCGAATACCTGAAAAAGGTATGTGAAGAGTACCGTATTACCCCGAACTAACAACGCAACAATCTCCCCGCTTTTACCACACCGCAGCACCACACCCCTGTTTTTTAATTCTGATTTCCCATTATAGGATAGGCACTGATGTCGGGACATCCCCGGCAAACACGCTCATTTCGCTCCTGCGGCTCCATTCGCTCGCGTTCGGCTTCGGAACTTTTGCTTCGCAAAAGACCAAGCTTCCTTGTCTCACGACGGTTTGCTCCGGGATATCCCGACATCAGTGCCCTACAGGATGTATCTGGGACAAGCTATCTTCTACGTTATATCAAAATCTTAATTTCAAATGTTCAAAACGAATAGTGGGTGTTAATGTATTGAGAAATACGGAGAAGTAGATTATTATCTCTCTGTGAAGATCCTGAGTGCACGATATCTGAAAAGCGTCACTTCACCGGACAGGTCTTTACAAGGGAAGATGCCGGAGGTGTCCTTTGTAGGGAGATCGAATGTAGGGAAATCGTCGATGATCAACAGCCTCGCGATGCGGAAGATCGCAAAGACAAGCTCGACACCTGGGGCTACAAGGCTGATCAATCTTTACCACATCGACTATGAACAGGGGGGTGCAAGGCAGCAGGTCGTCTTCTCGGATTTCCCCGGGTTCGGGTATTCAAAGGTATCAAAAACAATGCAGCGGAGCTGGCAAAAGATGATTGAGGGTTACATCGAGGGCAACAGAGAGATAAAAAAGGTCATCTGGGTCTATGATGTACGGAGAGAGCCCGATTATCTCGATGAAATGTTGCTGGAGTGGTTTTTTGACCAGAAACTGTCCTTTACCGTTGTCCTGACCAAGACCGACAAGGAGAGCAGAGGCTTTGCAGCGAACAAGAAGAGGCTGTTCAGACAATATGTAAAAGAGGGGGAAATCCTGACCTTTTCAGCAAA
>JAQTNJ010000001.1:0-3168 GCA_028713955.1 Syntrophorhabdaceae bacterium | reverse complement strand
GTAGTTTCCCTTGCGTCAATATAGTAAGAACTTTTCTTGCCACTCTTGAGGATAAACTCGCCTTCTTCATATGAGAGGGTCTTCAGAATGTTGAGCAGCACTTCCTTTGCTTCTTCCAGACGATCCATATTCACCTCTTCGAAAATAATTCCATCTGTTCGAGTTCCATACCCCATGGGAACTTTGATGGGTACGTGCCTGAAAAACAGGCGTCACAAAAGGTATAATTATCACTGCCGACAGCCTTCCGCAAACTTTCCAGGGTCAGGTAGCGAAGAGAATCAGAACCCATGTATTTGTTGATCTCCCGGACGGTGTGTGACGAGGCTATGAGCTCAGCCCTTGAAGGCGTGTCGATGCCATAGAAGCAGGGGTGTGTGGTCGGCGGAGAGCTGACCCTGAAGTGTATCTCTTTTGCCCCGTATTGCCGCAGCATCTTTATGATCTTTCTCCCCGTTGTGGCCCTCACGATGGAGTCATCGATAACGATGATCCTCTTTCCTCTAACGATGTCATGGATCGCGTTCAGCTTCAGTTTTACACCAAAGTGCCTGATAGACTCTTCAGGCTCTATAAATGTCCTGCCTACGTAATGGTTCCTGATGAGCCCCATTTCGAAGGGGATACCGGTTTCCTGGGAATAGCCGATCGCAGCACCTATACCGGAGTCCGGTATGGCGATCACCATATCGGCCTCTACATGGGTATCTTTCGCAAGCTGTCTCCCAAGGTCTTTTCTGACAGAATATACCGTTTCGCCGAACATAAAGCTGTCAGGTCTTGCGAAATAGATGTATTCAAAGATACAGTATTGGGGATTTGCCTTTTTAAAAGGCTTAAAGCTCTTCATACCCTCTTTGTTGATATAGATGATCTCACCGGGATCGATCTCGCGTATGTACCTGGCGCCGATGAGGTCAAAGGCGCATGTTTCGCTGGATACCACATAGGCGTCTTTGATCTTTCCAAGGACGAGAGGCCTGAACCCCTGAGGGTCCCTCGCAACGATAAGCTCCTTGTTGGTAAGCAAAACCAGGGAGTATGAGCCTTCGAGCCTTTTAAGGGCGTTGGTTAGTCTCTCCAGGGTTGAGTGCTCATGGGAGAGTGCAATGAGGTGAATGATCACCTCCGTATCTGTCGTTGATTGAAAGATGGAGCCATAGTTCTGTAGTTCATCCTTGATGATCTTCGCGTTGGTAAGGTTCCCGTTGTGGGCAATGGAGAGATAACCTTGCGAATATTCAACCGAAAGAGGTTGCGCATTCCCGAGGTTGCTCGACCCGGCAGTAGAATAACGGACATGTCCGATCGCTGCGTCACCTTTGAGCTTCTGCAGGACGTCGGCGTCGAAGATATCGGATACAAGTCCCATCTCCCTGTGGGTTATGACGGTGTAACCATCGGTGCTTGATATCCCCGCACTTTCCTGACCCCTGTGCTGAAGCGCGTGGAGTCCGAGGTATGCCAGGTTTGCCGCGTCTTTATGGTTAAAGATCCCGAATATTCCGCACATTCCTTATATCTCCTTCTCGAAGAATTCAATCTCTTTTATGAAGAACCCTGTAATCTCTTCATCGAAGAGATATAAAGCGATCTCCTCCAGCGATGTTGAGTTGTTGTTCAGAAATGACGAGATCTCATCGATGATGATCTTCGCGCATTCTGCCTTTGGAAAGCCAAAGATGCCGGCGCTGACGGCAGGCATGGCGATCGACCTGAACCCCTTTGCCGTGGCGAGGATCATTACATTCCGGATAGCGTTCCTTAACTTGTTGTGCTCGTCGCCTTCGCCCCACCGGGGACCGACAGCATGGATCACATACCGCGCCTTCAATCTTCCGCCTGACGTGATGCCGCATTCACCAACGGGAACATAGCCGATTCTGTCGCTTTCTTCCTGTATGACAGGGCCTCCCTTTCTGACGATCGCCCCTGCGACGCCTCCGCCATGCTGGAGGTATGAGTTTGCCGCATTGACTATGGCGTCTGCATCGCTTTCAGTGAGGTCGCCCCTTATGATGCTTATCTTTGTTCCTTTTATGGAGACTTCTTTGAGGATATCCATATTTGACCGTGCTGGTGATTCAGGCGCTACCTCTCTTTTCTTTAAAAGAGCGTAATAGTATTGTAATATAAAATTCGGAAAATGGGAAAGGAAAATGATTCCTGATAAACTGTCGACACCGGTGATCAGTCTTAAAGGTATTGGCCCAAGGATAGCTGAACAGCTAAGCAAGCGTGGGATCAGAACCGTTGAGGACCTGTTCTATTTCCTGCCCATCAGATATATCGACAGGCGGTATATATCAAAGATCGGGGAGATAGAGGAGAAACAGCGGGTCAACCTTATCGCGCGTGTCATCCGCTACAGGTCGCTTTTTTACCGCCACGCACGCAAAAAGGGTTTTGAGGCGATCGTCAGCGATGAAACAGGGCAGATATCCCTAAAGTGGTTCCAATGGTTCCCCCAGTACCTTAAAAACGTGTGTAAAAAGGATAATATCCTTTTCCTCTCCGGTGAAGTGACTATGTTCGGCAATACACTTCAGATGGTCCATCCCGATGTAACGATACTGGATGAAGAACCTGATATCGACGAACACACGAAAATAGTCCCCATTTATTCTGCAGTGGAAGGGAGCAAACAGGGTGTTATGAGAAAGATCATAGCCCAGGCAATAACGGACTATGGACAGCATATTGAGAGCATTGTTTCCGCAGACATTGAATCATCCGAGGGTCTTAACGCCCTGAAGAACTCCTTTTCTTCGCTTCATATGCCCGATGACCACCTGGAGGGGAACAGGACGAGAAATCAATTTCTGGAAAGGATTATCCTCGAAGAGTATGTGACATTTCAAAGCGCCCTTTTAATGAGGAAAAGAGAGGTTGAATCTGAAAAAGGGATACGATTTTCCTCTGATGGCGTTTATTTTAACAGATTTTTGAGTGACCTTGGTTTTGAACTTACAGACGCTCAAAAGAAGGTGATTGCCGAGATTAACCGTAATATGGAAGATGATAAACCCATGAACAGGCTCCTCCAGGGCGATGTAGGGTCAGGGAAGACGGTATGCGCGGTATTGGCCGCCCTCAGGGCAGTCGACAGCGGGTATCAGGTCGCCTTTATGGCGCCTACCGAGATCCTTGCCGAGCAGCACTACCTCA